>NZ_JBMNDR010000105.1:0-30225 GCF_052543235.1 Streptomyces sp. SAS_272
CGGCGTGGGCCGCCGTTCCCGCACCGGGTCATGTCGGCTGGGTGAACAGGGTGGTCGGGGCGACGAAGTCGAGCGCGGGATCCGCTGACAGGATCCCGTGCTGCAACTGCTGCAGTCGCGCCGACGGTTCCAGCCCGAGCTCGTCGGCCAGCTCGCTGCGCACGCGCTGGTAGACCTCCAGTGCGCGCCAGCGCTGTCCCGAGCGGTAGAGGGCGATCATGAGCTTGGCGCAGAAGTTCTCGTGCATCGGATTGCGGGCGACCAGCACCGCGAGTTCGCCGAGCAGCATGTGGTGCCTGCCCAGGTGCAGTTCGGCGGCGATACGGGTCTCGAGCAGACCCAGCCGGCTCTGCTCCAGACGTGTGGCCTCGATGCTGAGATGGACGCCGCGCAGGACGTCGATCAGGGCGTCCCCCGACCAGAGGTCGAGGGCCTGCCGGGCCACCCGGTACGCCTCCACGTGGTCTCCGTTCTCGGAGGCCTGGTTGGCCTCGTCGACGAGCCCGTCGTAGAGCTGGGCGTCCACCATCACCGCTTCGGGAGCGAACAGGTAGCCGTTGTAACGGGTCAGCAGGACGTCCTTCGCCGAGCCCGACAGCACGACCCGGCCGATCAGTCTGCGCAGTTGCAGGATGTAGGTCTGCAGGGTCGTCAGCGCGCTCCGCGGTGGTTTCTCACCCCAGATCTCCTCCACCAGGGTGGACACCGACACGACCTCACCGGCCCGCAGGGCCAGCAGTGCGAGGACCTGGCGCGGTTTCGCCGCCGTGGGCGCGATGCACCGGCCGGCCCCGGTGGCCTCCATCGGCCCGAGCACGTTTATTTCCAGCAACTTTTCCCCCTCTACGTGGCGCTTCTTTTAAGCCTCTGCGGTTACCTTCGAAGAATGCACGACCGGAATTGAGGCTCGGAACTGCCGCTGTCACCAATGCGCATGAGGTTCACAGGACCCAGGTATGGGTTTTTCATACGCGTGACGCGAACGGATCAGACGATCAGTAGCTTGGTGTCCTCGGGGAGGGCGGGAGAGCCCACCATCCTGGCGGTGCGCCGCCAGCGCCGGCGGCCCAGCACGACCCAGCCGGGCTCCCTCCTGCGGACCAGGCCGGCGACGGTTCTGCCGGTGTCGCTGTAGGTCGTGTGCAGGGTCCACTTCACGGCCCTGCCCTCCAGGAAGGCCCCGACCTTGAGCAGGGACTCCAGTTCGAGGTCGGTGGAGTCGAACGCGGCGGCCAGGGAACAGTCGAGCAGCAGGGTCCACGGCCGTCGCAGGACCAGGACGAGGACCAGGTCGCCTCCGTGTTCCTCGGCCAGGGCGACGGCGCAGCGCATGAGGCCGCTGTCCACCGTCCACATGACCGCGACGACGGGACGAGGGCGCCGCAGTGCCATCTTCCGCTCCTTCCCGCTCTTCCCGACTAGCCGAGGGAGTTCAGGCAGGCGACGAGGGTGCGTGCCTGCACGTTGACGTACTGGCTGTGCCGGAGCAGGGCGGTGAGCTGGCTGACCGTCGCCCAGGCGTGACCGGGCGGCAGGGCGTCGGTCGCCGCCGCGTCCGTCTCGGCGACGACGTAGCGGCTCACCGCGTTCAGGAAGCGGCCGCCCTCCTCGGCGTGGAGTGCGTCGTAGCGGATCCGCGGGGAGCCCTGGACGGGGATCAGGCCGAGGAACGGCGAGGTCTCCTCCTCGAGTTCGCCGGCCGACATGCACTGGACCGTCGGGGCCAGCTCGACGCCGTCCACGAAGCCGCCCTCGGTCGCGGCGCGCACGAGGACATGGAGCACGCCGTCGAACTCCCGCACCAGGAAGGCGGACAGGCCCCTGCCGACGGGTTCGACGAGCGGCTGGGACCAGGACGCGACCTCACGGCTGCCGGCCCGTACGTCGGCGGCGACCACCCGGAAGCAGCGGCCGTCGTCGCGGCTGATCTCCTTGTCGTCGCGGTGCCAGCCGGGCAGGGCGCCCAGCGGGAGCCGGCCGGCCTCGAGCCGGCAGTCGGCGCGCAGCCCGGTGAACCAGCTCAGCAGCTCGGCCGTGGTCGACACGGCGCCGGCGTCGGGGTCGCGGGAGGCGGCCAGGGAGCGGCTGAACCGGTCGGCGGCGCCGGCCTCCGGCCCCACCGGGGGCAGACACGCCAGCACCGTGCGCGAGTCCATGTTGATGACGTTGTCCCTGGCCAGCAGGGCGTTGATCTGCCCGAGGGTCAGCCAGCAGAAGTCGTCGTCGAGCGGGACCACGTCGTCGGGGGCCGCCTCGACTAGCATGTTCCGGTTCCGTTTGCGGTAGAACCAGTCGCCGTGCTCGGACTGCAGCACGTCGGCGATCACCCGCGCCGGCCGCTGTCCCGTGAAGTACTCCAGGTACTTGACCTTCGCGCCCCGGTGCACCTGCGTGTAGTTGCTCCGGGTGGCCTGGACGGTCGGCGAGAGCATCAGCGGCACCGGGTTTCCCGGCTCCATCTTGGCCTGCATCAGGAAATGCAGGACCCCGTCGAACTCTTTGACGAGAATCCCGAGGATGCCGACCTCGGGCTGGTTGATGATCGGCTGGAACCGTTCGGCCGTTCCGGGGGTGCGAAGACAGAGGCCTTCCACGGAGAAGAACCTGCCGCTTTCGTGCACGAGGTTCCCGATGTCGTTCTCGAATTTCCAGCCGCGCAGTCCGGAGAACGGAATGCGATCGACCGTGAAGTCATGCGCGCCCGCCCGTTCGGCCAGCCACGCGTCGAATTCGTCCATGTGCATCTGAACGCCCGCCGTCCGCTGGGCGGAGGCGGCGAGTCGGCTGGGAAGAACGAGGTCCTCCCGTGGCTTCAGATTTTCCACACCCGACACACCCTCGTTGGCTGGGAATCGTTGGGCGGCCCACGCTGGACGGGGCCGCTCGATTTCCGCGGCAGCGCTGCTGGAGCATTGCTCGGAAGGTGGGTTTTCCAGGCGTCCGCGAGCACGATCCGAGTCGTCAGGCACAAATTCTCAGAGCACGCACAACCCTCCGACACGGGAGATGGAAATGGCGGAACTGACGATCGACCGGCTCAAGGACATTCTGCGGATCAGCGCGGGCGAGGACGAGTCGGAGCAGCTCGCCGGCGACATCGGCGGGACCACGTTCGGCGAGCTCGGCTACGACTCGCTGGCCCTGCTGGAGACGGCGGCCCTCATCAAGCGCGAGTTCGGCGTCGACATCACCGACGACATGGAGCACCTGAACACGCCGCAGGCGATCACGGACTTCGTGAACGGCAAGTCCCTCGCGTGAGGGGCTCCGACGGGACGGGACGGGAAGGAACCGGATGAGCGACAGGCGGGTAGCGTTCGTCACCGGAGCCAGCAGCGGCATCGGCCTCGCGGTGACCCGGACGCTCGCGGAGCAGGGGATGGCGGTGTACGGGTGCGCCCGGGACGCCGACAAGCTGGCCGAGACGCTGGAGAAGCTCACCGCGGAAGGGCTGGAGGTCGCCGGCGGGCCCTGCGACGTGACGTCCACCGAGGGTGTGCGTGCCGCCGTCGCGGCGGCCGTGGAGCGCTTCGGGCGTATCGACATCCTGGTCAACAACGCCGGCCGGGGCGGCGGCGGGGAGATCGCGCATCTCGACGAGCCGACCTGGCTCGACGTGATCGACACCAACCTCAACGGTGTCTTCCGGGTGACCAAGGAGGTGCTGGCGTCCGGCCGGATGGGTGAGAACGGCTACGGGCGGATCGTCAGCATCGCCTCCACCGGCGGCAAGCAGGGCGTCGTCTACGCGTCGCCCTACTCGGCCTCCAAGCACGGGGTGGTGGGCTTCACCAAAGCGGTCGGTCTCGAACTGGCGAAGTCGGGCATCACCGTCAACGCGGTGTGTCCCGGGTACGTCGAGACGCCGATGGCCGAGCGGGTCAGGTCCGGGTACGCGGACTTCTGGGGCGTCTCCGAGCAGGACGTCCTGGAGAAGTTCAACGCCAAGATCCCGCTGGGGCGTTACTCGACCCCGGAGGAGGTCGCGGGTCTGGTCTCCTACCTGGTGACCGACACCGCGGCGTCCATCACGGCGCAGGCGATCAACGTCTGCGGCGGGCTGGGCAACTACTGAGCGCGCGACGGCTCCGGCCGTCGCGCGCCCGGCGCCCGAACGACGCAACACAACTGAACGACACAGCAGAGGGAGGGAGTGCCAGGCACCCCCTCCCTCAAGTCGTGTTCACCACTTGACCGGCAGCGACCACACGCCGTAGACGACGGAGCCCTCCTTGGTGCGGATGTCCTCGTAGGGCACCGCGAGCTGGAGGTCCGGGAACCGCTCGAAGATCTTGGTGAGGGCGATCTCCAGCTCGACCCGGGCCAGGTCCGCGCCGATGCAGTAGTGCGCGCCGTGCCCGAAGCCGAGGTGACGCCGGGTGCCGCGGGAGAGGATCAGCTCGTCGGGCCGTTCGAAGACGGTGGCGTCCCGGTTGGCCGGCAGGGCCAGGCACAGGATGCCGTCGCCCTTCTTGATGGTCACGCCGTCGAGCTCGATGTCGTCCAGCGCGACCCGGGGCACGGCCAGGTCGCCGATGGTGATGTAGCGGACGAGTTCCTCGACGGCCGGGCCGATCAGCGTCGGGTCGGCCTTGAGCTGCTCCAGCTGCTCCGGGTTGCGCAGCAGGGCCATGGTGCACAGGGAGATCATGTTGGCGGTCGTCTCGTGCCCGCCGTTCATCAGCAGCCGGCACAGGTTGACCAGGTCGCGCGTGGTGTACTCCTCGCCGGACTCCCGGTAGGCGATGATCGCCCGGCTGAGCAGGTCGTCGCCGGGCTCGCGCTCCTTGAGGCCGACCAGCTTCTCCAGGTACCTGCCCACCTCCACCATCGCGGCCTGCCGCTGGTCGGGGGTGCTGTGGCCGCCCAGCAGGTTGGTGCCGTGCTCGGCGAAGAACGCGTGGTCCTCGTACGGCACTCCGAGCAGTTCGCAGATCATCGACATCGGGACCGGCAGCGAGACGATCTCGTGCAGGTCGGCCGGCGAGCCCGCCGCCTCGAGGGCGTCGAGGCGCAGGTCCACGTTCTCGGCGATCTTCGCGCGCAGCTGCTGGACCCGGCGGTTGGTGAAGGTGACGGCGGCCTTGCGGCGGGTGGTGGTGTGCTCGGGGGCGTCGTAACCGATGAAGGAGGTCTCGGTGCGGAACTCCGGCGGGGCCTCGAAGTAGAAGGGGAAGTTGTCGTGCTTGCGCGAGGAGCTGATGCGCGGATCGGTCAGCAGCTGGCGTATCAGGTGGTAGTCGGTGACCGCCCAGACCTCGAGGCCGGTGATGAGGCTGACTTTCGTCACCGACCCCTTCTTCATCATGGGCCCGTACTCCTCGGGCAGGGAGAAGGGGCATTTGCGCTTGTAGGGAAACGTCGACTGCTCGGTCGTGGATTCTGCGGCGTTCACCGACATGACTACTCCTTGTCTCCGGCGAATTCAGAAGGTCGGCTCGGAATCGCGTTCTGAGGCGAATGCGAAAGGAAAGCGGAGCGCTGCCGGGCGTAGTGCGCCAGACAGTCCTCGTAGCGGGGCAGAATGCCGATTTCGGCGGCCCGGGACAGACTCGGCGCCTGAAGGTCCTTCGGCGCCACCACCACCGGTTCCTCCGTCGAGGGCCAGGGCAGGGCCAGATCCGGGTCGAACGGGTCGATCTCGAAGGGAGTGCCCGGGATGTACGGGGTGTCGAACACGTAACTCACGCAGGAGTCGTCGGTCAGTGACACGAAGCCGTGCGCCATCCCGTCGGGCAGGAACACCGCCGTGCCTCTCCCGGGCTCCAGCAGACTGACGTCGTGGCCGCCGAACGTCGGCGAGCCGACGCGCACGTCCAGCACCACGTCCAGCACCGCGCCCCGGACGCAGGTGACGTACTTGGCCTGGCCCGGCGGCAGACTCACCCCGTGCATGCCGCGCAGCACATGGCGGTGGTTGACGGAGAAGTTGGTCTGCACCGGCCGGAACACGTGGCCGGTCACGCGGGTGAACTCCTCGTCCCGGAAGGACTCGAAGAACGCGCCCCGCTCGTCGCCGTGGATTCGCGGCCGGATGCGGTAGGCGTCCCGCACGGCCATCTCCTCGATCTCCATGGCCCGCGAAGCTACGAGACGCGGCTCGAGCACCGCTGGTGGCGGCGGCTCAAGTACGGCTCGAGTGGCGGGCAGTTGCATGGCCAGCATGAGGATTCTCGTGAGCACCGGCCCGAGCTACGGGCTCTACTGTCCGGTCGTCCCGCTGGCCTGGGCGCTGCGCGCGGCGGGTCACGACGTGCTGGTCGCCGCACCGGAGAGCCTTGCCCCCGTGGCCAACGGCTCGGGAATGCCCTTCATCCCGACCTACGGGCCGATGCACATGCGGGAGGTCATGGCCCACGACCGGCAGGGCGACCCCATCGCGTTCGCGCGTGAGGAGCCCCAGATGCTGGAGCAGGCCGGCCGCGGCTTCGGCCGGCTCGCCGCCCGCACCCTGCCCGGCCTCCTCGACGTCGCCGAGAAGTGGAAACCCGACGTCATCGTCGCGGAGCCGCACACCTACGCGGCCGGCGTCGTGGCGCAGCTGAAGGGCATCCCCTGGGTCGAGCACGGCGTCGGCCTCGGCTACTTCCGCGAGATGGACAAGTCGGGGGCCGACGAGCTGACGCCGGAACTGACCGAGCTGGGCCTGGGCGCCCTGCCCGAGCCCGACCTGGCGCTGGAACCCTGCCCGGCCTCGCTGCTGCCCGCGGGCGGCGCCCACGGCGTCCCGATGCGCTACGTCCAGTACGACCCGCCGGCCACCGTCCCGTCGTGGGTGTTCGAGGCGCGCGAGCGGCCCCGCCTGCTGCTCACTCTGGGCACGGTGGCACCCGCGGCCGGCGGCGCCCGGGTGCTCAAGGACCTGGTCAACTCGCTGCCCGCGCTGGGCGTGGAGCTGCTCGTCGCGGTCGCCGACGACATCGTCCCCGAGCTGGGCCCGCTGCCCGACGCGGTGCTGGCCGCCGGCTTCCTGCCGCTCGCCTCGGTGCTGCCCTCCTGCGACCTGGTGGTCCACCACTGCGGCGGCGGCTCCACCATGGCGGCGATCCTCGCGGGACTGCCCCAACTGCTGGTCCCGCAGCCGATCGTCGCCGAACAGTACGACAGCGCGCGCCGTGTCACCGCGTACGGCTCCGCCCGCCAGCTGGTGGGGCAGCCCATCGACCCGGAAGCCGTCGTGGAGAACTGCCGCGCCCTGCTCGAGGACGAGTCGTACGGCGTCAGGGCCCGGGCACTGCGCGCGGAGGTGGCCGCGATGCCGTCCCCGGCGTCCGTCGTGCCCGTCATCGAAGAACTCGCCGGCGTCAGGCCGGGACGGTAGGGAAGGAAACCCCGTTGAGCGACACCAACAGCCGCGCGCACCTGCTGCCGGAGACGCTCGAGGTGCGCGGCGCCCGCGAGCACAACCTGCGCGGCGTCGACGTGGACCTGCCGCACCGCAACCTCACGGTGTTCACCGGCGTCTCCGGCTCGGGCAAGTCGTCCCTGGCCTTCGCCACGATCTACGCCGAGGGCCAGCGGCGGCAGCTGCAGAGCATGTCGACCTTCGCCCGCCAGTTCATGCACCAGATGGACAAGCCGGACGTCGACCACATCGGCGGCCTGTGCTCGGCCGTCGCGGTCGACCAGCGCTCCTCGGCCTCCCGCAGCCCGCGCTCCACGGTGGGCACGGTCACCGAGGTGTACGACCTGCTGCGGGTCGTGTTCGCGCGGATCGGGCATCCGCACTGCACCGTGTGCGGGACCGAGCTGGCCGGCGACGCCTGCCCGCAGGGTCACGACAGCGCGCTGCCCGAGATGACCAACGGGGCCTTCTCCTTCAACCTGCCCTTCGGCCAGTGCACCGCCTGCCAGGGCGTCGGCACCCGGCTCGAGGTGGACCCCACGACCCTGGTCGCCGATCCGGGCCGCTCCCTGCTGGAGGGCGCGATCACGCCCTGGCGGCCCACGTTCACCGAGCCGGAGCGGATGAAGGCCCGCGCGGTGGCGGTGCTGCTGGGCGAGGACGAGAGCACTCCCTGGGAGGAGCTCTCGGAGGGGCTGCGGCACACGCTGCTGCACGGCACCGACATCAAGGTCCGGGCCCGAAAGTTCGACAAGCCCGGCGACCCGGTCAAGGACGTGGTGTTCACCGGGGTGGTGCCCTGGCTCTACGAGCGGTACCGCAAGTCCGGCGGTGAGAACTTCGGGCAGCTGGAGAACTACATGCGGCCGGCGCCCTGCCGTGAGTGCGGGGGCGGCCGGCTCAATCCGGCGCAGCTCGCGGTCCGGGTCGCCGGGCGCGGCATCGCGGAGGTGACGGCGCTGCCCGTCTCCGTGTCGCTGCGCTTCTTCCAGGAGCTGGACGTGGCGGAGCGGGAGCGCGCCGCCGTCGGCCAGGCCCTGGAGGAGATCGTGCAGCGGCTCGGCCATCTGACGCGGATGGGGCTGGAGTACCTCAGTCTCGACCGTCCGGCGCGCACCCTGTCCGGCGGCGAGTCGCAGCGCATCCGGCTGGCCGGTCTGCTCGGCACCGACATGTTCGGCCTGCTCTACGTCCTCGACGAGCCGACCACCGGTCTGCACCCCAGGGACATCGAGAAGCTGGTGGCCACCCTCCAGGATCTGCGCGACCAGGGCAACACGGTGCTCATCGTGGAGCACGACCACCAGATGATCAAAGCCGCGGACTGGGTGGTGGAACTCGGTCCGGCGGCCGGCGAGCACGGCGGCGAGCTGCTGTTCAGCGGCCCGGCCGAGCAGCTGCTCGCCGACGTGAACTCGCCGACGGGCGGCTACACCAGCGGCACGCGCGGCATCGCGGTGCCGGCGAGCCGACGGCCCGGGGCGCCGGACCGCAGGATCGCCGTGTACGGCGCGAAGGAGAACAACCTCGCCGGGTTCGACGTCGCCTTCCCGCTCGGCACGTTCATCGCGGTGACCGGGGTGTCGGGGGCCGGCAAGTCCACGCTGGTGGACGACATCCTCTACCCGGCGGTGGAGAGCGCGCTGGGCGGCGACGCGCCGGCGCCGGGCGCCCACACCAGGATCGAGGGGCTGCACCACGTCGACCGGGTGATCAGGGTGGACCAGGCGCCGATCGGGCGTTCCGGCCGGTCGACGCCGGCGACGTACACCGGGGTCTTCGACAGCGTCCGCAAGGTGTTCTGTCAGACCGCGGAGGCGAAGAAGCGCCGCTACAAGCCGGGCCGGTTCTCCTTCAACTCGGCGGGCGGGCGCTGCGAGACCTGCACCGGCGACGGCTCCATCAAGATCGAGATGCAGCTGCTGCCCGATGTCTTCCTGCACTGCGAGACCTGTGACGGCACCCGCTACAACGCGGAGACGCTGGAGATCCGCTACCGCGGCAAGAACATCGCCGAGGTGCTGGCCATGCCCGTCGAGGAGGCGCTGGAGTTCTTCGCGGGGGAGCCCGCCATCGAGGCACCGCTGCGTGTGCTCGACGAGGTCGGCCTCGGCTATCTGCGACTGGGGCAGTCGGCGACCACGCTCTCCGGCGGTGAGGCCCAGCGCGTCAAGCTCGCCAACGAGCTGCAGCGCAGGGCGGGCGCGCACACCCTCTACCTGCTCGACGAGCCGACCACCGGCCTGCACTCCAGTGACATCGAGCGGTTGCTGTCGGTGCTGCACAGCCTGGTCGACAAGGGGCACACCGTGCTCGCCGTCTCGCACAACCTCGACCTGATCAAGACGGCGGACTGGGTGGTGGACATCGGTCCGGAGGGCGGCGACGGAGGCGGCGCGCTGGTCGCCGCGGGGACCCCCGAGCAGGTGGCCGGGCAGCCGGACGGCCACACGGGGCGTTTCCTGCGCGACGTGCTGGGGACGAGCGGGCGGCCGTGATGAAGGGGTCGCCCACGTCGGGCTCGGAGCCGGTCCGGATCGGTGTGCTGGGGTGCGCGGACATCGCCCGCCGCCGGGTGCTGCCCGCCTTCGCGGCGGACCCCGGCAGCCGGGTGGTGGCCGTGGCCAGCCGGGACGGCGGCCGGGCCCGCGAGGTGGCCGACCGGTACGACTGCGCCGCCGTGACGGGCTACGAGAGCCTGATCGCCGACCCGCAGGTGGAGGCCGTCTACGTGCCGCTGCCCGTCGCCCTGCACGCCCGGTGGATCGAACGGGCGTTACGGGCGGGCAAGCACGTGCTCGGCGAGAAGCCCCTCACCGGCGACGTCGACTCCACCCGCCGGCTGTTCGAGCTGGCCGCGTCGCGCGGTCTGGTGCTCGCCGAGAACTTCATGTTCCCGCGTCATCCGCTGCACCGGCGGGTGCGGGAGCTGCTCGCGGGCGGCGCCATCGGTGAACTGCGCAGCTTCACAGGGGAGTTCGCCATCCCCGCGCCGCCACCGGGCGACGTCCGCTACGACGCGGCCCTCGGCGGCGGCGCCCTGCTGGACATCGCCGTCAACCCGCTGCTCGCCGCCCGCTTCTTCCTCGGCCCCGAGCTCACGGTGTGCGGGGCGCGGCTGCGCCGGCACCCGGTGCACGGCGTGGACACCGGCGGAGCGGTCCTGCTGGCCGCACCGGACGGCGTCACCGCGCAGGTGGTGTTCGGCATGGAACACGCCTACCGGGCGGCGTACGAGCTGTGGGGGAGCGCGGGGCGGATCCGGGTGGAGCGCGCCTACGCGCCGCCCGCCGACCACTGTCCGGTGATCCGCGTGGAGCGGCCGGAGGGCGTCGAGGAACTCGTCCTGCGCCCCGGGGACCAGTACCTCGAGGCGGTCCGCGCGTTCTCGCACGCCGTCCGGCAGACCCGGCCGACCGGACCGGCCCAGCAGGCCCAGCAGGCCCAGCAGGCCCAGCAGGCCCGACAGGCCCGACAGACCCGGCAGACCGGTGACGGCCCCGGGGCCGAGCGGAGTCTTCGCGAACGGCACCAGGAGCGGGCCCTCACGGTCGCCCGGCTGGTCGCCGAGGTTCGAGCGGCGGACAAGGCCGCTTCCAGCGCCGCACAGCACCCTGTTCCGAGCTGGGACGACCCGAGAGGGGCCTTATGAACTCCGCTGTCACCGACAAGCTGCGCTGTGAGCGCATCACGAAATTCCGCGACGTCATCCCCGGCGACGGTCCGGGCAGGCTCTCCTCTCCCGCCGGGGATCTGGTGAGGTTCGCCAACGGCGACGCCTACCGGTTCGCCGCGTACTGGGACTGCCTGCCGGGCGGACCGTGCCGTGGCAACCACTACCACCTCGACAAGACCGAGGTGATGTTCGTGATCTCCGGCGAACTGAGAGCCGCCTACTACGACCTCGACACCGGCCAGCGCTTCGACACCGTGCTGGTCGCCGGGGACCTGGTCACCGTCCACCCGCGCCTCGTGCACAGCTACATGGCGCTCAGCCCCACCCAGGTGGTGGAGGTGGCCTCGCACGCCTACTCGCCGAGCGACACGCATCCCTACGTGTTGCTCTGACCCGACCAACCCGCCGCACACACACCCCCCATAGAAGGAGAAGATCGTGACCGCTCTGGAAGCAACGTCGTCCGGGGAGCGGGAGGGAGAGCTCAATCCCAAGCGCTGGATCGCGTTGACCGTGATCCTCGTGGCCGCGTTCATGGACATGCTCGACAGCACGATCCTGAACGTGGCGATCCCCTCCATCCGAACCGATCTCGACGCCGGCTACGCGGACATCCAGTGGGTCACCGCCGGCTACCAGCTCGCCTTCGCCCTGCTGCTGATCCTCGGCGGCCGGCTCGGCGACATCTACGGTCGCAAGCGGATCTTCCAGATCGGCGTGGCGGGCTTCACCCTCGCCTCGCTGGCCGCGGCCGTGTCGGTCGACCCGGGCATGCTGATCGTGTCCCGGCTGGCCCAGGGCGGCTTCGCCTCGATCATGGTGCCGCAGGTCCTGGCCATCATCCACGTCAGCTTCCCGCCGCAGGAGCGCGCCAAGGCGTTCGGCATGTTCGGCACGGTGGCCGGTCTCGCCGCGCTCACCGGTCTGAGCCTCGGCGGCCTGCTGGTCGAGTGGAACCTGTTCGGCCTGGAATGGCGGCTGGTGTTCCTCATCAACATCCCCGTCGGCCTCTTCGGTCTGATCGTCGGACAGAAGAGCATCGTCGAGTCCAAGGCGCCGGTCGCGCTGCGGCTGGACATCCTCGGCGCGGTCCTCGCCGCCGTCACCCTGTTCCTGCTCGTCTTCCCGCTCATCCAGGGGCGCGAGCTGGGCTGGCCGGCCTGGGGCTTCGTCCTGCTGGCGCTGACGCCGGTGTCGCTGTTCGTGTTCGTCCGCCAGCAGCAGGCCCGTACCCGAAAGGACGGTTCGCCGCTGGTCGCGCTCAACCTGTTCCGGCTGCGCAGCTTCTCCTCCGCGCTCAGCGTGCAGCTCGCCTTCAACATCGGCGTGGGCGTGTTCTTCCTGTCCTGGAGCCTGTACATGCAGGTCGGCCTGGGCTGGAGCCCGATCCGCGCCGGTCTGACCAGCCTGCCGTTCTGCATCGCCACCTTCGTCACGTCGGCGCTGTCGTACGCCTTCCTCGCCGCGAAGATGGGACGCAAGCTCCTGCAACTCGGCGCGGTGCTGGTGCTGTTGGGCCTCGGCTCCTACATCTGGGTGGTCGAGCACTACGGCAGCGAGGCCACCAGCTGGAAGATGGCGCTCCCGCTGGCCTTCTTCGGGCTCGGCTTCGGCATGGTCATGTCCCCGATCCCGGACATGGCCACCAGTGAGGCTCCGCGGCAGGACGCGGGCTCGGCCTCGGGTCTGGTCAACACCAACCAGCAGCTCGGGTTCGCCGTCGGCACGGCCCTGGTCAGCGTCATCTTCTTCGGCGCCCTGGGCGGCAACGCGGCCGACAACTCCCGGGAGGCGGCCCCGCAGCTGCGCAAGGACCTGGCCGCCGTGTCGGTCACCGGGGCGGACGCGGACCGGGTCGTGGACTACTTCGTGCAGTGCACGAGCGACCAGGCGAAGGAGAAGGACTGGACCGTCCAGGCGCCGAGCTGCGCCAAGGCCCCGTCCGAGCTCACCGGCAACCCGAAGGTCGCCGCGGTGTTCGCCGACACGGGCAAGCACACCAACGCGCTCACCTTCGCCGACACGTTCGCCCACGCGCTGCGCTGGTTCATCGGCGGCATGGTCCTCACCTTGCTGCTGACGTTCCTGCTGCCCCGCAAGAACGCGGCGCACGGAGAGCAGGGCGAGGCCGGCGCGGAGCCGAAGGCCGTGGCGGAGAACGCCTGACGGTCGCGGACCGCGACGGGAATCCGGGCCGCGGCCCGTGGGGCAGCACGCCCCGCGGGCCGCGGCTCTGCACGTGGCGCGGGGTCCGCGCGCCCACGGTGCGGCGGTCCGCGCGCCCACGGCGCGGCGGTCCGCGCGCCCGTGATGCGCCCCGTGATGCGCCCCGTGGTGCGAGCGGGACGAAGCCTGCTGAAGCCGTCATCCGGCGATCATGAATTCTTCACCACCGGCCGGTGAGTGCGGCACTACTGCGGCCCTCCTCCTCTCGGCGAGACTCCTGGTCAGACGCCGAGGCCGCGGAGCACACCGACCCGCGAGACGACGGCGCACCGCACGGTCACACCGACCACGTCGCCCGACGCGGTTCACAGACGATCGAGGGGGAGACCATGTCCGCACAGCACCTTTCCGAGGACCTGTTCATCGAGGAGTACAACCCGGCCGCCCCGTGGGCCGCGCCGACCGACTCCTTCGTCTGCTGGGCCGAGTCGGCCGTGCCCGCCACCGCGGACCACAGCGGGGTCTGACGGTGATCCGGTCGGCTTCGGGGAAGCCCCGCCTGGGCTTCAAGGAACACCTGACGGTCCAGATCGTCCCCGGGGAAGCGGTCTACCTGATGTCCGGGCGACGCGTCACCACGTTGCACGGCGCGGAGATCTGCCACCTCGCGGAACTGCTGGACGGCGCCAGGACGCGCGACGCCATCCTCGCGGAGGCGTCAGGGCGACTGCCGGTCGAGCGAACGCTGCGGCTGCTCGACCGTCTGACCGAAGCCGACCTGCTGGCCGAACTGCCCGAGTCGCGGGCCGACGACGCCGCGGAGCGCGCGTACTGGGACGCCGCCGGTCTCAGCGGCGGCGCCGTCCGCCCCGTGGCCACCGTGCACACCGTGGCGGTGGGGGGCGTCGGCCCCGAGACACTGCACACGGCCGCCGTGGCGGCCGGCCTGCGCACCGGGCCGGCCGCCGAGGCGGACCTGGTCCTGGTGGCCTGCGACGACTACCTCGATCCCCGGCTGCGCGAACTCGACCGGGAGTACCGGGAGGCCGGACGCTGCTGGCTGCCGATCCAGCTGCACGGCACCGAGACCTGGATCGGCCCGTTCCTCGGGGCGCCGGACGGCCCGTGCTGGTCGTGCCTGGCCGAACGGCTGTGGCGCAGCCGTCCGGTCGAGGCCCGGCTCCAGCAGGGGCTGGGCCGCTCCGGCCCGCTGCCCCGCCGCCCCTGCGCGGTCCCGGCGAGCCTGCTCGCCGGGCTCCACCTGGCCGTGCTGGAGGCGGTCAAGTGGCTGGCCGGCCTGCGCCACCCCGGCCAGGAGGCGCTGTGGACCCTGAACGGACTGATGCTGACGGGCAGTCACCATCCGGTGAGCCGACGCCCGCAGTGCCCGGACTGCGGCGACCCCACGCTGGTCGCCGCCAGGGTCGAGGCGCCCGTGGTGCTGACGTCCCGGCCCAAGGCGGACAGCGACGGCGGCGGGCACCGGGCCCTCGGCCCGGAGGAGATGCTCCGGCGCTACGGCCGTCACGTGGACCCGCTCACCGGCCTCGTCCGGGAGATACGCCGTGACCCGCGCGGGCCGGCCTTCCTCAACGTGTTCCACGCCGGGCACAACCTGGCCCTGACCCATCACGACCCGCGCGGCTGGCGCACCGGGCTGCGCGCCACCAGCGCGGGAAAGGGCAGCACCCCGCTACGGGCGAAGGTGAGCGCCCTGGCGGAGGTGCTGGAGCGGCACAGCGGGCACCTCCAGGGCGACGAGCCGATGCTGCACGCGAGGTACGACGCGCTCGGCGAGGAGGCCGTCCACCCCGACTCCGTCCAGCTCTTCGACGCCGCCCAGTTCACCGGCCGCGCGCGCTGGAACGCCGGACACGGCGCGTTCCAGCAGGTCTGCGAACCCTTCGACGAGGGCCGGGAGATCGAGTGGACCCCGGTCTGGTCGCTCACCGAACAGCGGCGCCGGCTGCTGCCCACGGCTCTGCTCTACTTCGGCGCCTCCCGCCTCGCGGGCCGCCCGTACTGCCTCGCCACCTCCAACGGCGTGGCCGCGGGCGCCTCTCTCGAGGACGCGGTGCTCCAGGGGTTCCTGGAGCTCGTCGAGCGGGATGCCGTAGCCCTGTGGTGGTACAACCGGCTGCGCCGGCCCGGGGTGGACCTCGGCTCCTTCGAGGATCCCTGGATCGCCGAACTGCGCACGGTCCACGCCGGCTTGAACCGCGAGGTGTGGGCTCTCGACCTCACCGCCGACCTCGGCATTCCCACGGTCGTCGCCCTGTCCCGCCGCACGGACAAGGCCGGGGAGGACATCACGCTCGGCTTCGGCGCGCACTTCGACCCCAGGATCGCGCTGCACCGCGCCCTCACCGAACTGAACCAGATGCTCCCGTACGTCGTGGACGCCGGCGCCGACGGCGCCGGATACGGCACCGACGACGCCGAGGTGCTGCGCTGGATGCGCACCGCACGGGCCGCCGAACTCCCTTATCTGCGGCCGGATCCGGAGCGTCCCGCGATGAACGCGGACACCCACCCGTACCGGGCCCGGGCCGATCTGCGGGAGGATGTCGCCGAGGCGGAGCGGATCGTCCGCGAGGCCGGACTGGACATGCTCGTGCTCGACCAGACCCGTCCCGACGTGGGGCTGCCGGTGGCCCGCGTCATCGTCCCCGGGCTCCGCCCCCACTGGGCCCGGTTCGCACCCGGCCGTCTCTACGACGTGCCGGTGCGAAGCAAAGACCTGACCGAACCGACCCGCTACGAGGACCTCAACCCGGTCCCCCTGTTCCTGTGACCGTCCCCGTGATTCCCCCGCGATCGCGCCCCTCCCCCCACCTTGGATCAGCCGTGCACCTTGGCAGTCTCGCCCCCCAATTGGTCAATCTGTGGTCCCTGAGGCCGGACATCGTTGTCGATCCGGACACCGATCCCGAGGGCGCCCTCCTGCTGGAGACGCCCTGGGAGGATCTCCGGATCAAGGAGCCCAGCGCCGCCCTGCGCGAGGCCGTGCGCCGGATGCAGCTCGGCCCGTCGGCCATCCCCAACATCCTGGCCTCGGCGTCGGACGCGCCCGGCGGCGCGGAGAAGCTGCTGGACGAACTCCGGCCGCTGCAGCACCTGGTGGTGCGCACGCTGGCCGTCGGCGCGGTGCCGCTGCTGTCCGTGGTGCCGATCTCCGGGCATGCCCGGTTCACCCGGCTGAAGCCGCTGCTGGGCCGGGTCTGCAGGCTCTCCCGGTTCGCCGTGATCCGCTGTGCGCCGGGCGGCCTGTCCGTCGAGTCCTCGCTCGTCGACCACAAGGTCGAGCTGCACCACCCGGGCGTCATGGGGATGCTGGGCCGGATCGACGGCTCCGCGGACGACTTCGACGCGCCCCACCTTCCTGTGGTGGAGGCGGTCCGGTCGTATCTGGTCGCCGCCGGCGTGCTGGTGGTCGCGGACGAGTCCGCCGGGCACGGCGGCGCCGAGCCCGTCTTCGCGGAGGACCGCGACCCCGCGCTCACCGGCTGGTCGCCGGACGAGCTGATGGTGCACTCCGGCAGCCGCCGGGAGCGCTTCGGCCGCCCGCGCGGAGCCGCCTTCGCCCAGGTCGGCCGGATGCCCCCGCCGCCGGTGGTCAAGCCGCCGGCCGCGCCGGACCCGGGCCGCCCCGCGCACCGGATCACGCTCACCCGGCCCGACCTCGACGGACCGGCGGCCGCCGACCCGTCCCTCACCGCGGTGCTGGAGCCCGGCGCCCGGCCCGCCGTCGAGGACGGCGAGCTCTCGCTGGACCGGCTCGGCGCGCTGCTGTACCGGTCGGCCCGGGTGCGCTCCCTGCTGCCGCCGGCCGACTTCGATCCGGCCGGCTACCCGACGAGCGAGCGCCCGTACCTCAGCGTCGACGACAGTTACGCGCTGGAGGTCTACGTCCTGGCCGACGAGGGGGCGTCCTGTCTGCCGCCGGGCGCGTACCACTACCGGCCGCTCGACCACTGCCTGGAGCGGATGGGCGGCGATCCCGGCGCGGCGGCCGACCTGGCGGGCGCGGCGCGCAGCGGGGAGCCGGGCCCGGACGGGGAGCCGACCGTGCTCATCGCCATATCCGCCCGGTTCGCGCGCGCCGCCTACAAGTTCAGCGGCACGGCCTACAGCAACGTCCTCAAGGACGTGGGAGCGCTCCAGCAGACTTTGACGTTGGTGGCACGTGCCATGGGGCTGCAGTCGCGCGTCCTGCCGGTCGGTGACGCGGACGCCTTTCAGCGGGCCGTCGGTCTGGACTGGCGGGTGGAGTCCACTGTCGGAGACATGGTCATCTCGAGTCGTATACCGCTGAGTTGAGGGACTTGAGGGCCTGTCGGAAGACCGGTATGGTGCGCTTTCACCAGCTGGGACTCGGGGCGGGGGAGCGGTCGAGACGGCATGGAACCTATGGAATCCAACGATCGGCCGGCCGATGAGGCCGAGGCGACGGCAGCGCACCTCGCACCCAGGATCGCGGCGGGCATCACCACGGTCGTCCTGCTCGCCTTCGGGTTCGTGGCGGTCACCTATCTGACGGCCGCCCCGCACTCGGCGGCCCGGCTGGCCGTGGCGCTGGGGCTGCTCGGGCTGGTGCTGGCGCTGCAGTTCTTCATCTCCTTCCCGCGGCTGCTGCCGAGGGTGGCGCCCGGACTGGCTTCGCGGCTGGGCCGGCACCGGTGGTTCCTGCTGCTTCTGCAGGCGCTGCTGACCTATGTGCCCTTCTTGCAGTTCGGGCTGGCCTGGCTTCCGCTGCCCGGGCTGCTGGCGGGGTCGGCGCTGCTGGTGCTGCGCGACGCGCGTCAGGGGTGGACGGCGTTCGGCATGGTGGTCCTGAGCACGGACCTGCTGCAGTTCGGCATCGGGCTCGGCTGGCGGAACGTTTCTTACACGACCGTGTCCACGATCCTGACCGGGCTGGTGGTGTTCGGCCTGTCCCGGCTCACCGACCTGGTCTCCGAGGTGCACCGGTCCCGTGCCGAGCTGGCGCAGTTCGCGGTCACCCAGGAGCGGTTGCGCTTCGCCAGGGACCTGCACGACCTGCTCGGCTACAGCCTGTCCACGATCACCCTGAAGTGCGAGCTCGCCTACCGGCTGACGCCGGTGACCGCCGACCAGACCCGGCAGGAGATCTCCGAGGTCCTCGACATCTCCCGGCAGGCCCTCGCCGACGTCCGCGCGGTCGCCCACGGATACCGGGAGATGTCCCTGTGCGACGAGGTGCGCGCCGCCCAGGCGATGCTCTCGATGCTCGGGGTGCAGGCGAAGGTGAACGTGGCGTCCGAATCGCTGTCGACCGAGGTGGACACCGTGCTGGCCACGGTGTTCCGCGAGGGGCTGACCAACATCCTGCGCCACAGCGAGGTCAGGCGGTGCGAGATCGAGACCGGCCGCCGGGCCGGGGCGGTCTGGTTCCGGCTGGCCAACGACGGTGTGGCCCGCGCCGGGTCGGTCCAGGGCGCGGAGCAGGGGGGCGGCAGCGGCATCAAGAACCTGACGTTCCGGGTGGAACGCCTCGGCGGACGGCTCACGGCCGGCGCGGACGGCAACGGCTGGTTCGAACTCCGCCTGGAGATGCCCCTGGGCGGGGTCCCGGCGCCTCGGACGCCCGTACCGTCCTGACGGCGGAGCGCCACGGGGCGGGCTGCGCGGGACGGCTGTTACGGGGCGGGCCGCGCGGGACGGGGTGTTACGGGGGCGGGCCGCGGGGGACGGGTCACAGCCAGCCCGATTCGCGCGCGATCCTGATGGCGTCCACCCGGTTGCGGGCGCCCAGCTTGGTGACCGCGGTGGTCAGGTAGTTGCGCACGGTGCCGGTGGCGAGGTGGAGCTTCCTGGCTATCTGGGCCGCCTCCTCGCCCTGGGCCGCCAGCCGCAGCACCTCGACCTCGCGGGAGGTGAGCGCGCCCGGCTCGGTCTCCAGAGCGGCGAGGGCGAGCGTCGCGTCGAACGCGCGCTCGCCCCTGGCGATGGCCCGGATCGCGGCGGTCAGACGCTCCGGCTCGGCGTCCTTGGGCAGGAAGCCCTGGGCGTGGGCCGCCACCGCCCGGCGCAGGTGACCCGGCTGCCCCAGACCGGTGAGGATCAGCGTGCGGCACTCCGGGAGCGTGGTGTAGAGCGCGGACGCCACGGTGATCCCGTCCGTGCCCGGCAGGTCGATGTCCAGCACGGCGACGTCGGGCCGGCACTCCAGTGCGCGCGCCACGACCTCCGAGCCGTTCGACAGCTCCGCGACGACCTCAATGTCCCCTTCGAGGCTCAGCAGGGAGACAAGTGCCCTGCGCAGCATATGGAGATCCTCAGCCAGCAAGACTCTGATCACGTGGTCATTCAAGCATCGGAATCTGGCCGTGTACGCAAGTTTCCTCAGATGGCTTGTTCGATAAGTGCCGTGCTGTAGTTCGCCGCTGCACGGGTGATGTCGTAGCGCAGCGCCACATGACTCGTCGCCGTCGTGACGTCACGCCAGACGCGTTGCAGCTCACCCGAGCCGCTGAGTCCCGCCGTGCCCGTCGCGCGCACCAGCGCCGTGACGGCTTCGGCCGCCTGTTCGCCGGCGAACGAGGCATTCCGCTGATTGCGTGCCAAAAAGGTTGGCGTGAAAGTGCGGTCGTCGATCACGGCGGCGTTCTGCTCGACCAGATGACGTGCCGAGTCGATCCGCGCCGTCGCCCGGACCAGCTCGATCTGCACCGCTTCGGTGAGCCGCTTGCCCTTCAGCACGCGGACGGCGGCCGCCAGCGCACCCTGCGCGGCGCCCACGGCGGGGGCGGCGAACGTGGTGGCCCCGATCGCCTGGAAGGGGATGTTGTGCGCGGGCAGCGGGGACCAGCTGTTGACGCCGGTCTCCATCTCCGCGCGGGCGAAGGACAGATGGGCCGGCACGAACACGTCGTCGACCACCACGGTGTGGCTGCCGGTGGCCCGCATGCCGACGCAGTCCCAGGACTGCACCACGCCGAAGGTCCCCCGGGGCAGCGCGAAGAAGCGCGGCCCCGCGTCCTGCGCGGACACGTTCGCGCACAGCAGCACCCAGTCCGCGAAGTCGACGCCGCTGATGTACTGCCAGCGCCCGGAGAGCCGGTAGCCGTTCTCGGCCGGCTCCGCCGTGCCCGCCGGCACCAGGCCGGTGGCGATGAGGGCGTCGGCGCCCGAGCCCCACAGCTTCTCGTGCCCCTGCTCGGGCAGGTGCGCGGCGTAGCGGGAGGACGCGGCCAGCAGCGCGACGCACCAGCCGGTGGCGGCGCACGACGCCGACACCCGCAGCACGCCCTGCACGAAGTCGGCGACGGTCCCCTCGGTCCCGCCGTAGCGGGCGGAGACGAAGTGCCGCGCGAATCCGCTCGCGCGCAGGGCGGTGACGACGTCCGCGGACAGCCGTCCGGTGGCGTCGGCGGCCGCGGCGTGCCCGGCCGACAGGCCGGCCAGCTCGCCGGCCGCCGCCGACAGGTCGCGGGTGGAGAGGGTGGCGACGGTCATGAGTGGCTCCTCGGATGTGGGCGCGGGGTGTCAGCCGACCGTCTCGAACCGGATGTCGTGGCGCCCGGTCCCGGAGGCGGCGAAGCTCAGCAGCCGCTCCCCCTCCTCGGTCAGTTCGGCGACGTCCCGGCGTGCCAGGGGGACGAAGGGCTCGACGACCAGGGTGGCGGCGTCCTTGGCGCGGTCGATCCGCCACAGGCCCCGCACGAAGCCGTCGATCAGGAAGGTGGCACGGATGATGCCGTTGCTCGTGAAGACCCTCGGACGGTGCTCCGCCGCCATGATCCGTGCCCGGTCGGCGTGCGAGAGCAGGATGTTGTCGAACTCGGGCAGATACCGGGCGGGCAGTTCCCCGGACGGATCCGGCAACCGTGTCCCGGCCAGGTCGTACAGCACGGTCCCGGTCTCGTCCCGGTAGGTGCGCAGGGCCGGCCCGAGCCGGGTGAACGCCTCCTTCAGCCGGGTCAGGCCGGACCACTTCTGCATGTCCTTGACGCTCGCCGGGCCGAACGCGGCGAGGTAGCGCCGTACATAGGTGTCGAGGGAGGCGTCCGGATCGAGTCCGCGGCCCAGCCAGCGCTCGACGGTCGTGTGCGCGGCCGAGCCGCTGTGGCCCCAGAGCCCGCGCGGCGGGACCTGGACCAGCGGCACCAGGTTGCGCACGGTCTGGGCCAGCGCGTTGGCATCGTGCCCCGGCATGCGTTCTGCCATCAGCGCGCCCAGCTCGGCGAAGGTGAGCGTGCGCTCCTCGGCCAGCTCCGCGCCCAGCTTGGCGATCTCGTCGGTGTCCAGGCCGGCGACCTGCCGGCCGAACTGCCCCTTGACCGTGCGGGCCAGCATCTCGGCCAGCAGCGGACGCAGGGCGAGGCAGTCGTCGTCGGTGACGAGGTGGATCGTGGAGCGCATCAGGGCGATGCGCACCACCTTCCGCTCCCGGACCAAGGACGCCAGGTCCTCGACCGCGAAGTCCGCGAGCCGGGTCCACAAACCGATGTACGGCGGGTTGGGGGCCTGGGCCTGCAGCCCGGCCAGATGGGCGACGGCCCGGGCGGGGGACATCGTGGACCGCTCGGCGAGCAACTGGCGGTGGATCAACGCGCGGTTGAGCGCCTTCACGCTCAGGACCGGGCCTGCGGCGGTACTCATGGTCAGGACAACCTCACCAGCGCGGTGCCGGAGAGCCGGCCCTTCAGCAGATCGATCATGGCCTGCGGCAGCGCGGCGACGCCGCCCTCCACCACGGTGTGCGGGAAGGAGATCCGGCCCTCGGCGAGCCACGCGCCGAACTGCGTGTTCCAGTCCTCGATCTGCTGCGGGGTGTGCAGGGTGGCGAAGCCCTGGAAGGACAGCTCGCGCGGGATGAGGCTCTGCAGGTCCAGCCGGGGGCGGGCGTCCTCGCCGTGCTGTGCGGCCAGCGAGCCGCAGAGCGCGAAGCGGGCCCCGGGGGCGGCCGCCTGCACCGCGGCCTCGAACTGCTCGCCGCCGACGTTGTCGAAGAAGACGGTGATCCCGTCGGGGGCCAGCTCGCGCAGCCGGTCGACCACGGGACCGTCGTGGTAGTCGAAGGCCGCGTCGTAGCCGGCTTCCCGGACCAGGAAGTCGATCTTCTGCGGGGAGCCGGTGCTGCCGATGACCTTGGCCGCGCCGAGCGCCTTGGCGATGTGGGCGGCGAGGCAGCCGACGCCGGAGGTGGCGCCGGAGACGAACACCACGTCGCCCTCGCGCACCTTGGCGATCTCGGCGAGCCCGCGCCAGGCCGTCGGCCCGTTGGAGAGGAAGTACTCGCTGCCGGGCAGCAGTTCGGGGTCCCGCTTGAAGAACTGCCCCGCGTAGCCCACGACATGGTCACGCCAGCCGCTGAAGTGCTCGACGAGGTCGCCCACGGCCAGGTCGGGGCTCGCGGACTTCACCACGGTGCCGACCGTCCGGCCCCACATGGGCTGGCCCAGCTGGAACACGGGGATCGGGATGTCCAGCGAGGACTGCATCTGGTCGCGGTAGACGGTGCCGAGGGACATCCAGTCGTTGCGGACCACCACCTGACCCGGCTCCGGCTCGGCCAGCTCCGTCACGGCGACCTCGAAGTGGTCGAGGGACAGCTCGCCGTCCGGGTAGGAGACGAGCCGCACCTCCTGGCTCTTCGTCGGCGTCCCGTCGGACATGTCGTCAGCTCCTTGTGCGAGGGATCGAAGGATCGTGCTGTGCCGAGGGTGCGGAAGCGGTCTCGAAGGGAGGTCGCGCCCGGCTGGAGCGTCCGGGGCCGCGGACCGCACAGAGCCATGATCGACGCGGCAGGGCCTCGGCGCCGGCGTTTCACCGACGCTCCAGCCGCTCTGGATCGGCGGGGTGCACGGTGCGGTTCCCGCGAACCACCGGACCGTCGAAAGGGGTGCACCGTGTCGCAGACGCTGCAGCACTCGGAGCAGCACACCGGCCAGCACACCGAGCAGCACACGGATCTCTCCTCGGAGATCGCCGCCTACTACGCCCACCAGATGCCGCTGCTGGAGGGGCGCGACTTCGAGGCCTTCGTGCAGACCTTCACCGAGGACTGCTTCTTCGGCTACGAGGGGGCCTGGCAGCTGCGCAGCCGCCCCGCGCTGCTGGAGGGCGTGCGCGCGAACATCTCCCGCTACGGGACCAGCACCATCCGGCACTGGTTCGAGAACCGCCGTGCCGAGCCGCAGCCGGACGGCTCGACCCGGGTCACGGCCACCTGTCTGGTCAGCGTCACCGACGAGAACGGCGACGTGACGTTCGAGCCGAGCTGTGTCGTCACCGACGAGCTGGTGCGCACCGGGGAGGGGCTGCGCGCCAGGTCCCGGGTCATCCGCCACGACGTGCCCGACCCCGGCCGCTACTACGCCCGGCTCGCGGCACAGCACAGCTGACCGAGCCCTCACGACCCCCGCGACCGGCACGATTGGAGCAGAGAGAGCCATGACCACTCCCGCACTTCCCTCCCTCGAAGCCCGGGTGAAGCTGTACCGGATCGGCATGGGCTTCGCGGCCCTGCAGTTCGTCCAGGCCGCCGTCGACCTGAAGGTGGCCGACGCGCTGGACGACGAGCCGCTCGGCGCCGAGGAGCTGGCGAAGGCCGTCGACGCGGACCCCGACGCGCTCGGCCGGCTGCTGCGCGCGCTGTCCTGCCATGGGTTCTTCGAGGCCGTCGAGGACGGCCGGTTCCGCCACACCGAGCTGTCGCGGATGATCCGTCAGGACTCCGCCTGGGGCGCCCCGGACGTCATCCGCTTCGGGTGGCTGCATGTGCCGGTCTCGGTGCTGCACCACACCGCGGACGCCGTGCGCACCGGTGAGGCGGCCTTCCCCAAGGTCTTCGGCACCCAGGCGCAGAGCTACTTCGTCAACGACGACCCCGAGGCCGGCGCGATCTTCAACCGGGCGATGACCGCCAACACCATCCTGCTCAACAACGCCCCGGCCCTGGTGGCGGCGCTCGCCCCGCGACCCGGCGAGACGGTCATGGACGTGGGCGGCGGCCAGGGACAGCTGCTGCTGCAGCTGATGGAGGCGTATCCCGACATCCACGGGTTGCTGCTCGAGCTGGAGCAGGTGCTGCCGGGTGTCGACGAACGGCTGCGGGCGGGCGGCGCGCTGGCCGCACGCGCCGAACTGCTCTCCGGGGACTGCCGCGAGTCCGTGCCCGGCGGAGCGGACACCTATCTGTACAAGCACATGATGTACATGTGGGACGACGACACCGTCGTCGCCATCCTGCGCAACACCGCGCGGGCCGCCGCCTCCGGCGCCCGGGTGGTCGTCGTCGACATGCTGCTGGGCGGCGACAGCCCGTTCGAGGAGATCTGCACCGCCGTCGACCTGCTGATGGTGCTCATGGGCGGCGGGAAGCGGCGCAGCGTCGAGCAGTTCGCGGCGCTGTTCGAGCAGGCCGGCCTCGACTACCAGGGCGCGCGGAGCATCGAGGGCGACCAGTCGGTCCTGCTGACCGCGCTCGTCCCGTAGGAGAGCGCGGCGCCGGGACGTCGGGCGACTCCGGGGTCTGTGGGCGTCCCGGATCTCCGGGACGGCCGGATCGCAGCGGAGCAACAGGGGTGGGAACGCCGTGGGCGTCCCGCCCCTGACGCATGCCGGGGTGCGGGGGCCGCTTGAGGCGGGGTCCGCCGTGACGCGAGCGGGCTGACCGACCGTGGCGTGAACGGACCCCTGCCACCATTCGCAGACTTTCGGGAGACAGCCATGCCGCACCTGCTGCACATCGACTCCTCCGCCGTGTCCCGGGGTTCGGTCTCCCGGGAACTGGCCAAGACCTTCCGCCGGGCGTGGCAGAAGGAGAACCCGGACGGCGTCGTCACCTACCGGGACCTGGGCGCCGTGCCCGTGCCGCCGCTGACCGAGGCGGGCGTCACCGCCGGGTTCGTCCCGCCGGCCGCGCACGACGGCCACCAGCGCGCCGCCATGCTGCTGCGCGACGAACTCGTCGAGGAGCTGCTGGCCGCCGACACGCTGCTGGTGAGCACCCCGATGTACAACTGGTCGATTCCCTCCACGCTCAAGGCGTGGCTCGACCAGGTGCTGGTCAACGACCGCACGATCACCTTCGACGGCAGCCCCGGCCCGCTGGCCGGCCGTCCCGCGACCGTCGTCGCCAGCTACGGCGGCGGCTACAGCCCGGGCGCTCCCATGGAGAAGGCCAACCACTGCGGCCCGTACCTGCAGACCGTGTTCGGCACCGGTCTCGGCCTGGACGTCGAGATCATCGCCGCCCAGCTCTCGCTGGCCCCCCGGGTGCCCGCGATGGCCGCGCTCGTGCCGCTCGCCGAGCAGTCGCTGGCGCAGGCGCACCAGGCGGCCGAGAAGCGGGCCCGCGAGGTGTCCGCCGTGCCGGTGCGGTGATTGTCGAGTCAGTCACGAGCCAGACGCCGCATTCTCGTACAAACCAACCTGCATTGATCCAGGAGGCCATCGGTGTCCCGTCGCGCTGTGATCACCGGGCTCGGCGTCATTTCGCCAGGTGCCATAGGTGTCAAGGAATATTGGAGCCTACTTGCCGAGGGCAGGACGGCGACCAGGGCGATCTCCCACTTCGATCCCTCGGCCTTCCGTTCCCGCATCGCGGGCGAGGTCGACTTCCACCCGCTGAAGTCGGGGCTCACCCCGCAGGACGTGCGACGCCTCGACCGGGCCGCGCAGTTCGCCGTGGTCGCGGGCCGGGAAGCCGTCGCGGACGCGGGCCTGCAGTTCGACGTCATGGACCCCACCCGGGTCGGCGTCGCCCTCGGCTCCGCCGTCGGCTGCACCACCAGTCTGGAGCGTGAGTTCACCATCGGCAGCGACGGCGGCCGGCTCTGGGAGGTCGACCAGGGCTACACCGTCCCCCATCTGTACGACTACGTGAACCCCAGCTCGATGGCGGCCGAACTCGCCACGCAGACCGGCGCGGAGGGACCGGTCACCCTGGTCTCCACCGGCTGCACCTCCGGCATCGACTCGGTGGGC
Source organism: Streptomyces sp. SAS_272 (assembly GCF_052543235.1). Lineage (NCBI taxonomy): Bacteria > Bacillati > Actinomycetota > Actinomycetes > Kitasatosporales > Streptomycetaceae > Streptomyces > Streptomyces sp. SAS_272. Next base: position 26,145 of record NZ_JBMNDR010000105.1, read on the forward strand.
TACGCGGCCCGGCTGATCGAGGAGGGCAGCGCCGACGTCGTCGTCAGCGGAGGCACGGAGGCTCCGCTGTCGCCGATCACGGTGGTCTGCTTCGACGTGCTCCGCGCGAGCTCCACCCGCAACGACGACCCCGAGCACGCCTGCCGCCCCTTCGACAAGACCCGCGACGGCCTGGTGCTGGCCGAGGGCTGCGCGATCGTCGTCGTCGAGGAGCTCGAGCACGCTCGGGCCCGCGGCGCGCAGATCTACGGAGAGGTCGCCGGGTACGCCTCGCGCTGCAACGCGTACCACATGACCGGTCTGGAGTCCGAGGGCAAGGACATGGCCTCGGCCATCGAGGTGGCGATGGACGAGGCGCGGATCCTGCCCCCGTACATCGACTACATCAACGCGCACGGCTCGGGCACCAAGCAGAACGACCTGCACGAGACGGGCGCCTTCAAGCGCAGCCTCGGCGAGGACGCCTTCACCACGCCGATCAGCGGCTTCAAGTCGATGATCGGTCACTCGCTGGGCGCGATCGGCTCGCTGGAGATCGCCGGCTGCCTGCTCGCCATGCGCGAGGGGCTGATCCCGCCGACGGCCAACCTCAACGAACCCGACCCGCTGTGCGACCTGGACTACGTGCCGAACGTGGCCCGCGAGAAGCGGCTCAACACCGTGCTGACCGTCGGCAGCGGCTTCGGCGGCTTCCAGAGCGCGATGATCCTGCGAAACGTACGAGGAGCGAAGCGATGACCAGGCGAGCAGTGGTGACCGGAATCGGCATCGCGGCGCCCAACGGGCTGGGTCCGACGTCGTACTGGCGGGCGCTGATGGCCGGCCAGTCCGGCATCCGGCGGGTGACCAAGTTCGACATCTCGAAGTACCGCTGCAAACTCGGCGGTGAGATACCCGACTTCGTGCCCGACCGGCATCTGCAGGACCGGATCCTGCCGCAGTCCGACCACATCACCCGGTTGTCGCTGGTGGCCACGGACTGGGCGCTGCGCCAGGCCGGGGTGCGCAACGGCGACGTCCCGACCGACCAGATGGGCGTGGTCACGGCTGCCTCCGGCGGCGGTTACGAGTTCGGCCAGCGCGAGCTGGCCAAGCTGCACCACCAGGGCCCGGAGTACGTCAGCGCCTACCAGTCGTTCGCGTGGTTCTACGCGGTCAACACGGGCCAGATATCCATCCGGCACAAGATGCACGGGCCCGGCGCCGTGGTGATCAGCGAGCAGGCCGGCGGGATCGACGCGATCGGCCACGCCCGGCGGCAGCTGCGCGACGGCGCCAACCTGATGCTCACCGGAGGCATCGACAGCACGCTGTGCCCGTGGGCCTGGGTCGCCCATCAGGCCACCGGCCGGATCAGCCGCAGCTCGGACCCGACGCGGGCCTATCTGCCCTTCGACGAGCGCGCCGGCGGTTACGTCCCCGGCGAGGGCGGCGCGATCATGGTGCTGGAGACGCCGGAGAGCGCGAAGAAACGGCTCGGCACCACCGTCTTCGGCGAGATCGCCGGTTACGCCTCCACCTTCGACCCGGGCACCCCCGGCCGCCCGCCGGGCCTGCAGCGGGCCATCGAGATGGCCCTGGGCGACGCCGGCATGGACGCCGCGGACATCGACGTCGTCTTCGCCGACGCGGTGGGCGAGGCCGAACTGGACCAGGTCGAGGCGGAGGCCCTCAAGGAGGTCTTCGGGCCGCACGGCGTCCCGGTCGCCGCTCCCAAGACCATGACCGGACGGCTGTTCGCCGGCGGCGCCTCCCTCGACGTCGCGACGGCGCTGCTGTCGATGTTCTGGAGCGCCATCCCGCCCGCCGTCGGCGTCCGGGAGGCCGTGCCCGAGTACGAGATGGACCTCGTGGTCGGCGAGCCGCGGCAGGGCCCGATCCGGTCGGCGCTGATCGTCGCCCGCGGGCACGGCGGCTTCAACTCGGCGATGGTGGTGCGCCAGCTCCGCTGAGCGGCAGCAGCCGTCCGTCATCGTCATCGACATGTCGCAACGAAAGGGCATTCATGCTGACGTCAGTCGCCGAGTCGGCCGGGAGCGAGATACTCCCGGACGACCTCGAGGAGGCCGTCCAACGCAACGACCTGCGGACCCGCACCGAGGAGCTCGCCCGGCTCAAGGCGGTCATCCGCGAGGGACCGAGCGTGGAGGCGACCGCAGCCCAGCGCGCCAAGGGCAAACTCACCGTCAGGGAGCGCATCGAGCTGCTCTTCGACGAGGGGACGTTCCTCGAGATCGAGGCGTTCCGCAAGCACCGGGCGACCGCCTTCGGGCTGGCGAACAAACGCCCCCACACCGACGGGGTCGTCGTCGGCTGGGGGCTGGTCCACGGACAGAAGGTCTTCGCCTACGCGCACGACTTCCGGATGTTCGGCGGCGCTCTGGGCGAGGCCCACGCCGCGAAGATCCACAAGCTGATGGACATGGCCCTCGCCGCGGGCGCCCCGCTGGTCAGCCTGTGCGACGGGGCGGGGGCCCGCATCCAGGAGGGCGTCACGGCGCTCGCCGGCTACGGCGGGATCTTCCGCCGCAACGCCCAGGCGTCCGGCGTCATCCCGCAGATCAGCGTGATCCTCGGACCGTGCGCGGGCGGGGCCGCCTACTCGCCCGCGCTGACCGACTTCGTGTTCATGGTCCGTGACGTGGCCCAGATGTTCATCACCGGCCCGGACGTGGTCCAGGCCGTCACCGGTGAGCACATCAGCATGAACGGCCTCGGCGGGGCGGACGTCCACGCCGGCGTCTCCGGCGTCTCCTCGTTCGTCTACGACGACGAGTACGCCTGCATCGCCGACGTCCGGTACCTGCTGTCGCTGCTGCCCGCCAACAACCGGGCGCTGCCCCCGGTCGTCCCCTGCACGGACCCGGTGGACCGCAGGAACGACGCCCTGCTCGACCTCGTCCCGTCGTCGGCCAGCCAGGCCTACGACATCCTCAAGGTGATCGAGGAGATCGTCGACGACGGCGAGTACTTCGAGGTGCAGCCGAACTGGGCGGGCAACCTCGTGTGCGCCCTGGCCCGGATGGGCGGCCGGCTGGTCGGCGTGGTCGCCAACCAGCCCATGGTCTCGGCCGGCACTCTCGACATCGACGCGTCCGACAAGGGCGCGCGCTTCGTCCAGATGTGCGACTCGTTCAACATCCCGCTGGTCACCATGGTCGACGTGCCCGGCTTCCTGCCGGGCCGCGAGCAGGAGCACCAGGGGATCATCCGGCACGGGGCGAAGCTGCTCTACGCCTACTGCGTCGCCACCGTCCCGCGCATCCAGCTGATCCTGCGCAAGGCGTACGGCGGCGCCTGGATCGTCATGGACTCGCGGTCCATCGGAACCGACCTGTCCCTGGCCTGGCCCACCAACGAGATCGCGGTGATGGGCGCCGAGGGCGCGGCGAACGTCATCTTCCGCCGGGAGATCGCGGCGTCGGCCGATCCGCAGGAGACCCGGGAGCAGTGCATCCGGTCCTACCGCGAGGAGTTGATGCACCCCTACTACGCGGCCGAGCACGGGCTGGTCGACGACATCATCGACCCCGCCCACACCCGGGAGACCCTCGTCCGGGCGCTGGAGATGCTGGAGGGCAAACGTGCCTCCCTGGCGCCGCGCAAACACGGCAACCCCCCGATGTAGCCGTGACCGCGGACCCGTTGTTCACGATTCGCTCCGGACGGCCGACCGAGCAGGAGATCGCCGCCCTCACCGTCGCGCTGCTGACCCGCCTGCACCGGTCCGCCGCGGATCCGTCCGCGGTGGCCGACTGGGCACAGCGCCTCACCCCCGACGTGCCGGCCGTGGCCGGCCTGGCGGACTGGCCCGGCCCGGACCGGCCCGCGACGACCGTGTGGGGGCGCCGCTGCGGCACGGACGCTCCGCCGGCCAGGAGCGGCTGGGGGAACCCGTCCGGTGCGGACGCGCCGCCCGAGACCGGCTGGGGGAGCCGGTCCGGCACGGAGGCGCCCGGGACGGAGCAGCCCGGGACGGCCGGCCGGCCGGACCTGCCCTGAAGGCCGGACCTGCCCTGAAGGCCGGACCTGCCCTGAAGGCCGGGCCCCGCCCGACGGGCGGGGCCCGGCCTCGTCCCGT
>NZ_JBMNDR010000106.1:0-29852 GCF_052543235.1 Streptomyces sp. SAS_272
GCAACCGGGCACTGGCCGCAGCACGGGCACCCGTCGAACGCGGCGTCGCCAGGCTGAAGTCCTGGCGCATCTTCCGCAGATCCCGGTGCAGCCCCAACCACATGACGTCAATCGCCAAGGCCATCCTCACCCTGGAGCAGCAACGCTGAAGAGGCTCAATATGTGTCACCTGCTGGGCAAGGATCTTGGCGGGTCCGGGACGGATCGCAGAAACTTGGCCACCTGCTCACGGCAAGCCAATACTGCCGTAGTCGGTGACGGCCGGATCGGAGACCACATGTTCTCCTATGAAAGTCAGGTGAAATCCGCTATTGATGGGGGGCAAGTAGTCCGATATTCGGTGACCCCCCGCTACCACGGGTCGCGGACTGTGCCGGTGTCCTTCGAGATGGTCGCCAGTGGAATCTTGCCCGATGGTTCCCCTGGCCTTTCGGTGGGGCAGGTAGTGCCGAACTCGATCTACAGTCCGCGTCAGGGCGTCTGGAAGAATCTCGGGATGGTCACGGACAGCCGTAACGGAGCGCCCGTGCCGACCGGCTCGATGCCGTGATGCAGGGGAGGGGAAGGTAGATGGCTTGGCTTGAGGAACTGAGGAGCATCATGCCGCCCGGTGACGTCGCGGGTGACGTCGTGGACTGGGAGATCATTGAGAGCTCCTGGGGTATGCGCTTCCCGTCCGAATATAAACAGTTCGTTTCCGTATATGGAGAAGGTGGTGTGAGTGACTACCTGACGTTTTTGCTTCCGGAAAGAAATCTCGGCGGTGAGTCATCCGTAGCAGGGATGTCGGCTGAGGCGCGAAATGCCCGTCAGCTGTGGGAAGGCGCGTCCATGGACGTGGCTCCCTCGTCATCGCTCGTGGCCTGGGGTGTCGACGCCAGTGCAGACATCCTCTGCTGGCTGGCGCTGAGTGACGATCCCGAAGAATGGCATGTGGTCGTCTGGAACCAAGACGATGCTCGATGGCGTGAGTATCCCTGTGGAATGGTCGAGTTCCTGTGCCGAGTTTTTCGTGCCGAATTCGATGAATGTCCCCTCGGTGCGTTGACGCTTTGGGCCGGCCTGTCCCCCAAGTTCTTGCACGTGAACGAGGAGAGGCGTCTTCGGGCCGCTGGACTGGACCCCTGGTCCGGTGAAGCCGACCCGTTCGCCGGGATGTTCGGCGAGTAGGTGATGCGGGGTGGATGTCGCTCGGCCGTGGGGCCGGGGCATTTGCCGTGGTTCCAGGTCGGGAGGAGAAGCGGGCCACCGCGTGCCGCCGGAAGGCCGTCCGGCCGGGCGGTCACGACTCCCCGCCCCCGCACAGCTCGCGCAGGACCTTGCCGCAGCGGCGGGCGTAGGCCTGTTGGAGGCCTCTGGTGGCCGGGCCGGCGGCTATCGTGTACCACTTCGCGGGGCGGCTGAACGCGGTGACCGTCAGCCAGACCGTGCCGTCTCCCGTGCGGTCGACGACGAAGGACTCCTCGCCGCGTTCGGGGTGGCCGGGGAGGGTGCCGTAGGCCCAGCCGGCGCGCCGGGGCTCGTCGACCGTCCAGACCACGCGGCAGGGGGCCTTGATGACGCCGCCCAGGGTGACGGTGACGTCGACGTCGGGGGCCGCGCGGTCCGCCGTGGCGTCGATGCCGACGCCGAGGGCGCGGTGCATCTCCCACGTCATGACGGCGTCCGCGGCGCGCCGGAAGACGTCGTGGCCCTCGCCGAGGCGTGCGCGGACGTGGAGGGGGCGGAAGCCCTCAGGGCAGGAGCCGGGGCGGTCGCGCGTCGCGCCGACGTCGTCGTACGTGAAGTCCTTCGAAGACATGGGAGCCAAGAGTAGGGCGGCACCCGGGACCGCCTTCGTCCCGGGTGCCGCCTCACTCGTCTGTGGCAGGGTCAGCTGACGTTGATCGCCGACCAGGCCGCCGCCACGGCCTTGTACTCGGCGCTGCTGGTGCCGCCGTACAGCGCCGAGGCCGCCGAGAGGGTGCCGGTGCGGGCGCCCTTGTAGGTGGTCGTCGACGTGAAGTACGTCGTCAGCGCCTTGTACCAGATCTGCAGCGCCTTGGCGCGGCCGATGCCGGTGACCGTGGAGCCGTTGGACGTCGGCGAGTTGTAGGTCACGCCGTTGATCGTCTTCGAGCCGCTGCCCTCGGACAGCAGGTAGAAGAAGTGGTTCGCGGGGCCCGACGAGTAGTGCGGGTCGAGGCCGGACACGGCGGAGGACCAGTAGTCCTTGGACCCGCCGTCCTTGCTCGGCTTGTCCATGTAGCGCAGCGGGGTGCCGTCGCCGTTGATGTTGATCTTCTCGCCGATGAGGTAGTCGCCCTTGTCGGACGCGTTGTTGGCGAAGAACTCCACACCGGTGCCGAAGATGTCGGAGGTGGCCTCGTTCAGACCGCCGGCGTCGCCCGAGTACTCCAGGCCCGCGGTGACCGAGGTCAGACCGTGGCTCATCTCGTGGCCGGCCACGTCCAGCGACGTCAGCGGGTGGGTGTTGCCGTCGCCGTCGCCGTACGTCATGCAGAAGCAGTCGTCGTCCCAGAAGGCGTTGACGTAGGCGTTGCCGTAGTGCACGCGGGAGTAGGCGGCCTTGCCGTCGTTCCTGATGCCGCTGCGGTTGAAGGTGCTCTTGTAGAAGTCCCAGGTCATCTGCGCGCCGTAGGCGGCGTCCACGGCCGCGGTCTGGTCGCTGGAGGAGCTGGAGGCCGCGCCGGTGCCCCACGCGTCGTCCGCGTCGGTGAACAGGGTGCCGGTGGAGGAGGACGTGCTGCGCGCCTTGTTGTACGTCTTGTGGCCGCCGCGCGTGCCGTCGGTCAGGTTGTACGTCGAGCCCGACTTGGTCGTGTTGAGGGTGACCGTGCCCGAGTAGAAGCTCTTGCCCGTGCCGGTCTCGATGGCCTGGTGCTCGTAGAGCTTCTTGCCGGTCGTGGCGTCGGTGATGACGTGCAGCCTGCTCGGGGTGCCGTCGTCCTGGAGGCCGCCGACGACCGTCTCGTAGGCGAGGGTCGGGGTGCCGTTGCCGGCCCAGATCACCTTGCGGGGGGCCTGGTCGGCGGCGGTGGCCTCCGAGCCGGCGGCCTTGGCGGCGGTGAGCGCCTGCTTCTGGACCTTGGCGGTGGCGACCTGCGGGGTGAGCGTGGACACCTTGATGGCGGCCGAGACGGCCTTGGTCACGCTCTGCGCGCCGGAGGGGGCCTGGTGCACGACCAGGTCGCCGCCGAGGACCGGCAGGCCCGCGTAGGTGCGCTCGTAGCGGGTGTGGACGGTGCCGTCGGCGTCCTTGACGACGTCCTTGACGACCAGCTTCTCCTGGGCGCCGAGGCCTATCGACTTGGCGGTCGCGGACGCGTCGGACTGCTGCTGCTGGATCAGCGCGGTGCGTGCTGCGGAGGACAGCTGGACCGGGGCGCCCGTCAGGGCTGCCCGCGCGCCGGAGTCCGCCGGGGTCTGGGCGGCAGCGCTACCGGTGGTCAGTCCGGTGGTGACCAGGGCTCCGGCCGCGACGGCGGTGGCGATGGCCAGAGTGGTGCGCTTGTGACGCGCGTAGAGGGAGGTCACACAAGCTCCTTCATGTGGGGGGTCCGGGCGGCGTGGGGCGGCCGCCCGTGACGGGTGTGAAGTTGTGCGGCGGGTGAACGAAGACTGACATCCGGGCGCGTACATGTCAGGACCCCGAAGTGATGTTGGCCGAAAATCGACTGTCTGGTGAACATTGCAGGCACGTAAACGGAGTTGGGCTGTGGTAAAGCGCCAACAGGACGTGGGTAAGGGGAGGGCAAAAAGGGGACGCCGCCCCGGGGAGGTGGTGTCCCCGGGGCGGCGCCCTGTGCGGTGCCTTTCAGGCTGCTTTGCGTGGCCCGTGCGGGGCCTGTGGCCTACGGGAAGGTGAGCTTCCAGCTGTTGATGTAGCCGGTGTCCTGGGCCGCGTTGTCCTGGACCCTCAACTGCCACACCCCGTTGGCGACCTCGGACGAGGCGTTCACCGTGTACGTGGTGTTGAGGTTGTCCGTGCTGCCGCCGGTGCCGTACGCCTTCAGCGTGTAGGCGGTGCCGTCGGGGGCGATCAGCTGTACCCGGAGGTCGCCGATGTAGGTGTGCACGATGTCGACCGCCACCGCGAGGTTCGACGGTGCGTTGCCGGTGCGGCCGGAGACGGTGATCGACGAGTTGACCGCCGCACCGTTGTCCGGAATCGATACGTCGGCCGTGTTCTCGAAGGAGGTGCCGCCGCCTCCTCCGCCGCCGCCCGAACGCGCGCCCACCGCGACGCCGGCCCACGCGTCCTGCACCGCCTTGTACTCGGTGGAGGTGGTGCCGTACAGCTCACCTGCCGCCGCCAGCGTGCCGGTGCGGGCTCCCGCGTAGTTGGTGGTCCTGGTGAACTTCGTGGTCAGCGCGCGGAACCAGATCTTCTCCGCCTTGTCGCGGCCGATGCCGGTGACGGCGAGGCCGTCCGCGGTGGGCGAGTTGTAGCTGACGCCGTTGATGACCTTGGCGCCGCTGCCCTCGCTCAGCAGGTAGAAGAAGTGGTTCGCCGGCCCGGACGAGTAGTGGACGTCCACCGACCCGATCCCCGAGTACCAGCTGTCCTTCGACGCGCCGTCCTTGCTCGGCTTGTCCATGTACCGCAGCGGCGTGCCGTCGCCGTTGATGTCGATCTCCTCGCCGATGAGGTAGTCACCGACGTCGGAGGAGTTCTGGGCGTAGAACTCGACCGCGGTGCCGAAGATGTCCGAGGTGGCCTCGTTGAGGCCGCCGGACTCACCGCTGTAGTTGAGGCCCGCGGTGTTGGAGGTGACGCCGTGCGTCATCTCGTGCCCGGCCACGTCGATGGCCGTCAGCGGGTGGGTGTTGCCCGAGCCGTCGCCGTAGGTCATGCAGAAGCAGTTGTCGTCCCAGAACGCGTTGACGTACGCGTTGCCGTAGTGCACGCGCGAGTACGCGCCCACACCGTCGCCCTTGATGCCGTTGCGGCCGTGCACGTTCTTGTAGTAGTCCCAGGTGAGGGCCGCGCCGTAGTGCGCGTCGGCGCCCGCGGTCTCCGCGTTGGAGGCGGCGCCGGTGCCCCAGACGTCGTCGGGGCCCGAGAAGAGCGTTCCGGTGCCGGAGGAGCCCCGGTTGAGGTTGTACGTCTTGTGGTTGCCCCGCGCGGCGTCGGTCAGGTTGTACGTCGACCCCGACTGCGTGGTGCCGAGGGTCACCTGGCCGCTGTACATCGTGTTGCCGGTGCCGGTCTCGATGCCCTGGTACTCGTAGAGCTTCTGGCCGGTGGTCGCGTCGGTGATGACGTGCAGCTCGTTCGGGGTGCCGTCCTCCTGGAGGCCGCCGACGACGGTCTCGTAGGCCAGGACCGGGGTCCCGGTCGCCGCCCAGATCACCTTGCGCGGCGCGCGGTCGGTGTCCGCCTTCGCGGTCCCGTCGGCCGTGGCGAGGCTCAGCGCCTGCTTCTCCGCCTTCGCCGCGGCGATGGCGGGCGTGAGCGAGGCGACCCGGACGGCGGCCCGGGTGGCCAGCGTGACGTTCTCGGTGGCGCCGGACTTCGCGGTCTGGACGATCAGGTCGCCGCCGAGGACCGGGAGTCCGCTGTAGGTGCGCTCGTAGCGCGTGTGCAGCGTGCCGTCGGCGTCCTTGACGACGTCACGGACGACGAGCGCCTCCTTGGCGCCGAGGCCGAGCTTCTTGGCGGTGGCCGTCTTCCCCGCGTCCGCTTCGCGGATCAGCGAAGCGCGCTGGGCGGGGGTGAGGCGCACCGACTCGGCGCCCGGATTGGCCTTGCCCGTCGCCTGCGGCGCCCTCTCCGGGGCGGCGGTCGCGGCGCCGGACTGCACGGCGGCGGCTATGAGCGCGGAGACGCCGACGAGGGCGACGGCCGCGGCACGACGGGAGGGGCTGTGGGGGGTGCGTCTGCGAGAGGGACTGCTGCTCAACACTGACTCCTTCTGCGCGGCCGCGGATCACGCGGCCAGGGGAGACCCGAACGGCGGGTGGGCCGGACGGGCACGACAAAGGCGGTACGCAGAACAAAGGCGGAACGTGGAGCGTGCGCGTAACTGTGGGGTTGCTGTGAACCAGCAGAGGGAAGAGTGGCAGTGGATTGCGCTGTCTGTCAGGAGCGCGTCAGAAAGTTGGCCGGAAACAGTTCGTTGTCCGGTAGTCGGTGTTCGATATCCGGAGTTGTCGCATCCGTCACATCAGTCGCATCCGTCGCTGTGCCCCCCACCCGTTTCCCCGAGCCGTGCTCCCTCACGGTCCCCCGTGCCAGGTCCGCCACAGTGCCGCGTACGCGCCGCCGTCCGCCACCAGCGCCTCGTGCGTGCCGAGTTCGGTGAGACGGCCGTCCTCCATCACGGCGACCCGGTCCGCGTCGTGAGCCGTGTGCAGCCGGTGGGCGATGGCGATGACCGTCCGCCCGCGGAGCACCGCCGCCAGGGCCCGCTCGGTGTGCCGGGCCGTCGTCGGGTCCAGCAGCGCGGTCGCCTCGTCCAGGATCAGCGTGTGCGGGTCCGCCAGCACCACCCGGGCCAGGGCCAGCTGCTGCGCCTGCGAGCCGTCCGTCGTGCGGCCGCCGCCCCCGCCGCGGCCCAGCTCGGCGTCGAGAGCGCCCGGCAGTTCCCGAACCCAGTCGGCGGCGCCGACCGCGGCCAGCGCCGCCCACAACCGTGCGTCGTCCGCCGTGGGTTCGGCGATCAGCAGGTTCTCGCGGACCGTGCCGATGAAGACGTGATGCTCCTGCGTGACCAGGACGACCTGCCGGCGCAGCGTCTCGGGCGCCAGCTCGGCGACCGGCGCGCCGCCCACGGTCACCGAGCCCGCGCTCGGCGCGTCCACGCCCGCCAGCAGCCGGCTCAGCGTGGTCTTGCCCGCACCGGACGGGCCGACGACCGCGAGCCGCTCCCCGGGCCGCACCGTCAGGTCGACCCCGCGCAGCACCTCGCCGCCGCGCTCGTAGGCGTACCGCACCCCCGTCACGTCGATCCGGTCGTCCACCGGGACCGGCGCCGCCCCTGCGTCACGCTCCGAGCGCGGCGCCCCGGCCAGGCCCTCCACCCGGGCGAACGAGGCCCCGCTGCTCTGCAGTTGCTCGACGCGCACCAGGATCTGGTCGAGCGGCTCGGTGAACTGCCGCAGATACAGCGTGGCCGCCACCACCGCGCCCAGACTCATCGACCCCCGCGCGTGCAGCGCGCCGCCCAGCAGCAGCACCCCCGCCACCGGCAGCGAGTACGACGTCTCGACCACCGGGAAGAACACCGTGCGCAGGCAGAGCGTGTGGAAGCGGGTGCGCCGCGAGACCTCCAGCGCGTCCCGGTTCGCCGCCGTCCGCTGCCGCTCGAGCCGGAACGCCTCGACCGTCCGCGCCCCGGACGCCGTCGCCGCGACGATCTCGGCGACCTCGGAGTCCGCCGCGCCCTGCGCCAGATAGCCGGCCCGCGCCCGCCGCAGATACCAGCGCAGCGCGAACCAGATCGGCGTCAGCGCCAGCACCCCGACGAGGCCGAGCAGCGGGTCGATCACGAACACCGCGCCGAGCGTGAACAGCGCCTGGACCGTGCACACCAGCAGCTCGGGCCCGGCGTCCCGCAGGGTGGTGCCCACGGCCGCCACGTCGGCGGTGCCGCGGGTGGTCAGATCACCGGCGCCGGCCCGCTCCACCACCGACGCCGGCAGCGCGAGCGCCCGCCCGACGAACTCCTCCCGGACCCGTGCCAGCGTGCGCTCGCCGAACCGATGCCCCGCGTACCGCGCCCAGCGCGCCAGCAGCAGCTGCGCCGCCGCGCACACCAGGATCGCCGCCGCCAGCCGGTCCACGGGCGCGACGCCGTGCCCGGCCCGCACCTCGTCGATGATCCGCCCCAGCAGCCACGGACCGGCCAGACCGGCCCCGGCGGCGAGCACGTTCAGGGCGAGCGCGCCGGCGAACGCCCGCCGGTCGGCCCGTACCAGCCGCAGCGCCGCACGCCGTACGTCGGCGCGCCCGGCGACGGGCAGCCGGCCCGCGGGGGCGCCGTCGCCGGCTGCCGTGGTCGTCGTCATCGGGCTGCCGCCTCCTCGTTCCCGGTCACGGTCACGGTCGTCATCGGAGCGCCTCCTCCGCGTCGTCGGCGTCCCGGGTCACCAGCGCGCGGTAGCCCGGCTCCCGTTGCAGCAGATCGCGGTGGCGGCCGGTCGCGGCGACCTTTCCGTCGACCAGGTAGTGCACCGTCTCCGCGCGGTCGAGGACCAGCGGGGAGGTGCTGCTGACGAGCGTGGTCCGGCCCGCCCGGTACGCGTGCAGCCGCTCCGCGACCGACGCCTCCGTGTGCGCGTCCAGCGCCGACGTCGGCTCCACGGCCAGCAGCACCTCGGGGTCGGCGAGCAGGGCCCGCACCAGCCGTACCCGCTGCCGCTGGCCGCCGGAGAGGCTGCGGCCCTGCGCGGTCACGGGCGAGTCGAGCCCCTCGGGCAGACCCTGCACGATGTCGTCGGCCGCGGCCGCCCGCACCGCCCGCGCGACCTCCGCCGCCGAGGGCGCACCCCGTCCGCAGACCACCTCGCGCAGGGTTCCGGCGAACAGGTCCGCCTCGTGGTCGGCGACCAGGATGCGGGCCCTGACCTGCTCCAACGGCAGGGCGTCCAGCCGCCGTCCGCCCCAGGTGACGTCCGAGGGGCCGTACCGGCCGAGCCGGTCCACGACGGCCGTCACGTCCGAGTGGCGTCCCCCTGCCAGCACGGTCAGGCGGCCCGGGGCCACCCGCACACCCGAGTCGGGGTCGTGCAGCACCGACGGCTCGGCGGGCGGGTCGCCGGTCCCGGCGTCCGGCTCGGGCTCCGTGCGCAGCAGCCGCACGACGCGCCGGGCGGCCACCACGCCCCGGCTCAGCTGGTAGCCCATGTCGACGAGGAACGCCACCGGGCCTACCAGGACGGCGACATAGCCGTACACCGACACCAGCTCGCCCACGGTCAGCTCGCCCTGCGCGGCCAGCCGGGCCGCGAGCCAGGTCACGGTGGCGAGGAACAGGGTGGGCAGGCCCACCCCGAGCGCCTGCATCCAGCTGGTGACCGCGCCGACCCGGTAGCCCTGCGCCCGCAGCCGCTGCGAGTCCCGGCCGAAGGAATCCGCGAACAGCCCCTTGCCGCCCAGCCCGTTGAGCACACGGAGCCCGCCCGCGAGATCGCCGATCCGCGCGGTCAGCACCCCCTGGCGCTCCCGGTACTCCGCCTCCGTGCCCTGCAGCCGCGCCATCAGCGGCCCGACCAGCACCGCGATCACCGGCATCCCCAGCAGCACGACCGCCGCCAGCGTCGGCGACACGGACAGCAGGAGCCCGGCGACGAAGACGTACACCACGATCGAGCCGACGCCGGGCCCTACCACCGTCAGCGAACCCGCGATGGTGTGCACGTCGCCCACCCCGATGGTGACGACCTCACCGGCCCCCACCCGGCGCGGCAGCGCGGCGCCCAGCCGGGCCGCGTGCCCGACGACGACCTTGGTGGTGCGGAAGTAGGCGTCCATGCGCAACCGGGTCATCGTGCGGTGCCGCATGATGCTCACCCACGCGTTGAGCGCGCCCACCGCGAGCAGCGCGGCCGTCCAGCCCGCGAGCGCGGCCGTGTCACCGGGCTCCAGCCCGTCGTCCACCGCCCGCGACAGCAGGTACGGCGCGATCGCCGTCAGCACCATCCAGAGGCTGGCCAGCAGCGCTCCGGTCGCCGACCGCCCCGGCTGGCAGCGCACCAGCCAGGCCAGATAAGCCCAGCCGCCGCGGCTGTCGGGCGTGCCGGGATCCTTGTACGCGTCGATCATCCACTCGCCCTTCCGGCCCTCGCCGTCCGCCGACCGTCGTCCGCCGACCGGCCTCATCGCCCGCTGAGCGCTGAACGCTCACGCCAGACTGTCCCGCCAGGCCCGGTGCAGGTCCGCGAACCGGCCGGCGCCCGCGATGAGTTCGGCCGGTCCGCCGTCCTCGACGATCCGGCCGTGCTCCATGACGAGCACCCGGTCGGCGATCTCCACGGTGGACAGCCGGTGCGCGATCACCACCGCCGTACGGCCCTTCAGCACCGTCGCCATCGCCGCCTGCACGGCCCGCTCGCCCGGGACGTCCAGCGAACTCGTCGCCTCGTCGAGGATCAGCACCGCGGGGTCGGCGAGCAACGCCCGCGCGAACGCCACGAGTTGCCGCTGCCCGGCGGAGATCCGGCCACCGCGCTTGCGCACGTCGGTGTCGTACCCGTCGGGCAGGGCGCTGATGAACTCGTGCGCGCCGATCGCCTTCGCCGCCCGCTCGATCTCCTCCCGCGACGCGTCCGGCCGCCCGATGGCGATGTTCTCGGCGACCGTGCCGGAGAACAGGAACGCCTCCTGCGTCACCATCACCACACCGCGCCGCAGTTCGGGCACGGCCAGCTCGCGCAGGTCCACCCCGTCCAGCAGCACCCGGCCCTCGGAGGGGTCGTAGAAGCGGGCGAGCAGCTTGGCCAGCGTGGACTTGCCGGCGCCGGTCGAGCCGACCACGGCGACCGTCTGCCCGGCGGGAAGGACCAGGTCGAAGCGGGGGAGGACCTCCCCGCCCGTGCGGTAGCCGAAGGAGACCCCGTCGAAGACCACTTCCCGGCCGGGGAGTTCGCCCCGCGGGGCGGGCAGCTCCCGCGGCGCCGACGGCTCCGGCACGGACGGCTTCTGCGCGAGCAGCCCCGCGATCTTCTCCAGGGACGCTGCCGCCGACTGGTAGGAGTTGAGGAACATGCCGAGCCGGTCGATCGGGTCGTAGAGCCGCCGCAGGTACAGCACCGCCGCCGCCAGCACACCGAGCTCCAGCGAACCGTCCGAAACCCGCATGGCGCCCCACAGCACGATCGCCGCGACCGCCGTGTTGGCGACCAGCCGCGATCCGACGACGTACCGTGCCATCTCCAGCAGCGCGTCGCCGTTCCTGCGCTCGTGCCGCCGGTTGAGGACCCGGAAACCGGCCTCGTTGACGGCCTCACGCCGGAAGGCGCGCACCGGCCGGATGCCGTTCATCGTCTCCACGAACTTCACGATCACGGCCGCGATCGCGGTCGAGCGGGCCGTGAACACCCGGCCCGCGCGCCGCTGGTAGACCCGCACGAGGGCGTACAGCGGCACGAACGACGCGACGGCGACGGCGCCCAGGCCGAGGTCCAGCCAGAGCAGCATCGCGGAGATGAACAGGAAGGACAGCACCACCGTCACGAGTTCCTGCAGCCCCTCGTTGAGGAGCTCGCGCAGGGCCTCCACGTCGCTGGTGGAGCGGGAGATGAGCCGGCCCGAGGTGTAGCGCTCGTGGAAGTCGAGGCTCAGCGCCTGCGCGTGCCGGAAGATCCTGCCGCGCAGATCGAGCAGCACGTCCTGGTTGACGCGGGCGGAGGCGAGCAGGAACGCGTACTGCAGCCCGCCGGACGCCACCGCGCACAGCAGGTAGCCGGCGCCCACCGCGACCAGCGGCCCGTGGTCGTCGGCCCGCAGCGCCGGCACGGCGCGGTCGATGGCGTAGGCCACCAGCAGCGGGCCCGCCTGCACGGCCGCCTGCTGGAGCAGCAGCACCAGCGTGGTGAGGGCGACGCGCGCCCGCATCGGGGCCAACAGGGAGCGCAGCAGCGCGCCGGTGGCGCCGGGCGCGGTGGGCAGGACGTCCTTGTCGAACGGGTCCTGCGCGGCCCGCGGGCCCGAGTCCCGCGGTGTGTCGTCGTCGGTCGTGGGGGAGGACGTCGTGGGGGCGCTCATCGGTCGTCCTCCTGGCGGCCGGTTCCTGACATGAGGTGGGCGTACTCCGGGTTGTCGCGCAGCAGTTCCTGGTGGGTGCCCACCGCGGCGATCCGGCCGTCGGACAGCAGCGCCACCCGGTCGGCGAGGAGCACGGTGGACGGGCGGTGGGCGACGATCAGCGCGGTGGTGTCGGCGAGGACCTGCCGCAGCGCGGCCTCCACGGCTGCCTCGGTGTGCACGTCCAGGGCGGAGAGCGGGTCGTCCAGGACGAGGAAGCGGGGCCGGCCGACGACGGCCCTGGCCAGTGCGAGCCGCTGCCGCTGCCCGCCGGAGAGGCTGAGCCCCTGTTCACCGACCTGGGTGTCGACGCCCTGCGGCAGCGTGTGCACGAAACCGGCCTGCGCCACGTCCAGCGCCCGTGCCAGCTCGACGGCGCCCGCCCGCTCGTCCGCGCCCATGAGGACGTTCTCCCCGACGCTCGCGGAGAACAGGGTCGGCTCCTCGAAGGCCACGGCGACCCGCGTGCGCAGCTCCTCGCGGGGCATCGCGGTGACGTCCTCGCCGTCCAGGGTGATGCGCCCCGCCGTCACCTCGTGCAGCCGGGGGACGAGGGCGGTGAGGGTGGTCTTCCCGCTGCCCGTCGACCCGACCAGGGCCATGGACTCGCCGGGCCGGATGTGCAGGTCGACGCCGTCGAGGGTGGGCCGGGAGCCGGGGTCGGCGTCCGGGTAGCGGAACGTCACGCCGTCGAAGCGGAGTCCGCCGTCGCCCGTCCTGTCCGACTCCGCGCCCGCGCGGCCGGGTTCCGCCCGGACGACGGCGTCCCGCTCCGGCTCCTCGTCCATCACCTCGAAGTAGCGCTGCGTGGCCGTCGCCGCCTCCTGGCTCATCGCCAGCAGGAACCCGATGGAGTCCACCGGCCAGCGCAGCGCGAGCGCGGTGGACAGGAAGGCGACCAGGGTGCCCGCGGACAGCTCGCCGTCCGCCACCTGCACCGCCCCCAGCACCAGCGCGGCCCCGATCGCCAGCTCGGGCAGCGTCACGATGACGGCCCAGATGGTGGCCAGCAGCCGGGCCTTGGCCAGTTCGGTACCGCGCAGGGTCGACGACAGCTCGCGGAAGGCGCGCGCCTGACTGCGGTGCCGGCCGAAGCCCTTCACGATCCGGATCCCGAGGACGCTCTCCTCGACGACGGTCGTCAGATCCCCGACCTGGTCCTGCGCCCGCCGCGCCACGACGGCGTACCGGTGCTCGAAGTACACGCACATCACGACGACGGGTACGGCCGGCCCGAGGATGACCAGCCCGAGCCGCCAGTCCTGGAGCAGCATGATGACGACGCCGAACACGATCGTGACCGAGTTGACCAGCAGGAACGTCAGGGGGAAGGCGAGGAACATCCGCACCATCCCCAGATCGGCCGTCGCCCGGGACAACAGCTGGCCCGACGCCCACCGGTCGTGGAACGCCACCGGCAGCCGCTGGAGCCGCCCGTACAACTCCGCTCGCATCTCCGCCTCGACGTGCGACAGCGGGCGCGCCACCAGCCAGCGCCGCATCCCGAACAGCAGCGCCTCGGTGAACCCGAGGAGCAGCAGGCAGAGCGAGCCCAGCCAGACCCCGGCCGTGTCCCGGTCGGCCACCGGGCCGTCCACCATCCACTTGAGGACGAGGGGGATCACCAGCCCGGTGCAGGAGGCGAGCACGGCGACCGCGGCGGCCGTGAACAGCCGCAGCCGCACGGGTCTGACGTACGGCCACAGGCGCAGCAGAGAGCGTACGGCGGAACGGTCGGGGGCGGTTGCACGTGTCTTGGCCATCACCGCGAGCCTACGGACCGGCACTGACACAGCCCACCGAGTTTCGGTCCGTCCGGGCTCCGTCGCTGGTCCTACGACCTGCGTGTTCGAGGGGTCGTACGGCCGTGTCAACCGATCGGCTGATGTCCGTCCGAGCGAGTCGGCCGATGTGCCGGCCGGGCCCCGCCCGGGACGCTGATGCCATGCCTGTCATCGAAGTCACCGACCTGCGCAAGACCTATGACGGCCGTGCGGTCGTCGACGGCGTCTCCTTCGCCGTGGAGGAGGGGGAGATCTTCGGCGTCCTCGGGCCGAACGGCGCCGGCAAGACCACCACCGTGGAGTGCGTCGAGGGCCTGCGGGTGCCCGACGCGGGCCGGGTCCGGGTGGCCGGCCTCGATCCCGTCGCCGACCACGAGAAGGTCGCCCGCATCCTCGGCGCCCAACTCCAGCAGAGCGAACTGCAGCCGAAGCTGACCGTCCGCGAGGCCCTGGAGCTGTACGCCTCCTTCCATCCGCGGCCGCTCGACTGGGGGCCGCTCGCCGAGCGCCTCGGCCTGGCCCCGAAGCTGTCCACCCGGTTCGCGAAGCTGTCCGGCGGCCAGAAGCAGCGCCTGTTCATCGCACTCGCGCTGATCGGCGACCCGCGGATCGTCGTCCTGGACGAGCTGACCACGGGCCTCGACCCGAGGGCCCGCCGGGACACCTGGCAGATCGTCGAGGACGTGCGCGCGAACGGCGTCACCGTGCTGCTGGTCACCCACTTCATGGAGGAGGCCCAACGGCTGTGCGACCGGATCGCGGTGATCGACGAGGGCCGGGTGGCCGCCCTGGACACCCCGGCGAACCTCATCCGGCGCTCGGCGGGGGCCACCGTCATCAGCTTCACCCCGTCCGCTCCGCTGGACGACCGCGACCTGAACGCTCTGCCCGAGCTCGCCTCCGTCCAGCACCGGGACGGCCGCCTCACGCTGTCCGGCACCGACGAGACCGTCAACGCCGTCATCACCCTCCTCGCCCGCCACCGCGTCACAGCCCACCAGCTGCGCGTCCTGGACGCCACCCTCGACGACGCGTTCCTCGACCTGACGGACAACGCCGCGCACGACGCGAGGAACGGCGCCCCGCACGACGCCTCGCACGGCGCCCCGCACGGCGTCATGAGCGACGGCACGAAGGAGACCGCGGCATGAGCACCGCCGTACAGCGCCCGGCAGCACGGCGCACCGCCGTCCTGCGCACCGAGATCCGCCTCTTCCGCCGTGAACCCGGCGCCCTCTTCTGGATCCTGCTCTTCCCGGCCCTGCTGCTGGTGATCCTCGGGTCCGTCCCGTCGTTGCGGCAGCCGAGCGACGACCTCGGCGGCCTGCGCACCGTAGACGTCTACGTCCCGGTGGCCGTGCTGCTCGGCCTGATCGTCGGCGGTCTGCAGTCGATGCCGCAGACCCTCACCGGCTACCGGGAGCGCGGCATCCTGCGCCGGATGTCCGCGACGCCGGTCCGGCCGTCCGCCCTGCTGTCCGCGCAGATGCTGGTGTACGGCGGGGCTTCCCTGGCTTCGGCGCTGCTGGTCCTGGCGGTCGGGCGGCTCGGCTTCGACGTGCGCCTGCCCGGGCAGCCCTTCGGATACGGCATCGCCCTGCTGCTGGCCGTCCTGGTCGCCCTCGCCCTCGGATCGGTGGTGTCCGCCCTGTCCCCCACGACGAAGATCGCCGGCGCGATCGGCTCGGCCGTGTTCTTCCCGTCGATGTTCTGCGCGGGGGTGTGGGCGCCGGTGCAGACCATGCCGGACGTCCTCGCCCGCATCGTGGGCTGCACGCCGTTCGGAGCGGCCGCGCAGGCTCTGGACCAGGCGGCCGCCGGTCACTGGCCGGGCTGGGACCACCTGGGCGTCCTCGGGATGTGGATCCTGCTGCTGACGGGCGCCGCGAGCCGTTGGTTCCGTTGGGAGTGAGCGGCCCGTGCCGGAGACTGAGCGCATGACGAGCCCGAGCCCCGTGCAGAAGGAGTTCCGAGCCTCCTTCGACGGCCGGGGGCCCTATGTGCTGCTCGCCGCCGGTGTCGTCGCGGCGGCTCTCTCCGCTCGGCTGATCGGCATGGGCCACGCGGCGATGGCCGTCGCCGCGGTGCTCGCGGTCGCGGCGGCGGCGCTGCAGACGGGCTGGGACCGCGTCAAGCGCAGACGGCCGGGCCCGAGCCGCGCCGGCGCCTGCCTCTACTTCCTGCGCTGGTCCCTCGGGTTCGCGCTGACCTGGCTCAACCCGTTCTTCGCCCTCTACGCAGTGACCGGCTACTACACCGTCGGCCGGGAGGTGCCGCGCCGCCTCGTGCGCCCCGGCCTCCTGCTGACCGCGATCACCATGGCCGGCAGCGAGATCGGCGGCATGCCGCCGCACGGACCGATCCTCTGGCTCGGCTTCTTCCTCCTCCTCGGCTTCAACCTCGGCATGGTCGCCGTGTTCACCAGGTTCGCCGAGCAGGAGGAGGAACGCGCCCTAGCCCAGTCCGCGACCATCGCCGAACTGGAGCGCACCAACACGGCGTTGCAGCAGGCCCTCGACGAGAACGCCGCACTGCACGCCCAACTCCTCGTCCAGGCACGGGAAGCGGGGGTGGCCGACGAGCGCCGGCGGCTCGCCGCCGAGATCCACGACACCCTCGCCCAGGGCCTGACCGGGATCATCGCCCAGCTCCAGGTGGTGACGAACACCCCCGACCCCGACCTCGCCCGCGTCCACCTCGGACGCGCCTTCGACCTGGCCCGGCACAGCCTCGGCGAGGCCCGCCGCTCCGTGCACAATCTGGCCCCGGTGGCGCTGGCGGACGCCGGGCTGCCCGAGGCCCTGCGCAAGACGGTCGCCGAATGGGGTGAACGGACGGGCGTGCGCGCGGAGTTCACGCTCACCGGCACCGCGGAGCAGCTTCACGAGGAGGTCGCCGCCACCCTGCTGCGCATCGTGCAGGAGGCCCTGTCGAACGCCGCCCGCCATGCCCGTGCCTCGCGCCTCGGCGTCACCCTCTCGTTCCTGGGCGACGAGGTGATCCTCGACATCCGCGACGACGGCGTCGGCTTCGATCCGCTGGCCCTCCCGGCCCGCTCCCCGTCCGGCGGGTTCGGCCTCGACGGCATGCGGGCCCGCGCCGAACGGATCGCGGGCTCCTTCGCCGTGGAGTCCGAGCCGGGACACGGAAGCGCACTGTCGGCTCGCGTACCGTTGGTCCGCCATGACAGATGACCTGCGCGTCTCCTTGCTGATCGTCGACGACCATCCCGTCGTGCGGGACGGCCTGCGCGGCATGTTCGAGTCGGCCCCCGGCTTCACGGTCCTCGGCGAGGCGTCGAACGGCGTCGAGGCCGTCGCGAAGGCGGGCGAACTCGATCCGGACGTCGTCCTGATGGACCTGCGGATGCCCGGCGGCGGGGGAGTGGACGCCATCCGCGAGCTGACCCGCGGCGGCGCCCGCGCCAAGGTCCTCGTCCTCACGACGTACGACACCGACTCCGACACGCTCCCGGCGATCGAGGCCGGCGCGACGGGCTACCTCCTCAAGGACGCCCCCCGCGACGAGCTGTTCACGGCGGTCCGGGCGGCGGCGCAGGGTCGTACGGTCCTGTCGCCCGCCGTGGCCACCCGGCTGGTCTCCGCGGTCCGCGCCCCCCGGAGCCCCGGCGAGGAACCGCTCTCCGCGCGCGAGCGCGAGGTGCTGGCCCTGGTCGCCAGGGGCGCCTCCAACCGTGAGATCGCCCGCGACCTGTTCATCAGCGAGGCCACGGTGAAGACCCACCTCACCCACCTGTACGCCAAGCTGGGCGTCAACGACCGAGCGGCCGCGGTGGCGAGAGCGTACGAGCGGGGCATCCTCGGCTGACCGACCGCCGCCCGGCCGCTGACCGCCGCCCGGCCGCCGACCGCCGGTCGCCCGCCGTCCTCCGGTGTTCGCCGCTCGCGTGCGCCGGGCTCACTCCGCCACCCGCAGCAGCAGCACCGCCCGTCCCGGCACCGTCACGGTGGTCCCGGCCGGGAGGAAGACCCCGGGCGCCTCGTCCTGTTCCTCGCGGGAGGTGTCGACGACCACCTCGTACCGCTGGGCCCACGGCGGGCCCGGGAGGACGAAGTCCACCGGGCGGTCCCCCGCGTGCAGGACGGCGAGGAAGCTGTCGTCGGCGATCGGGGAGCCCCGATCGTCGCGGCCGGGGATGTCCCGCCCGGAGAGGTACATGCCCAGCGTCGCCGCGGGCGCGTACCAGTCCCCTTCCGTCATCTCCGTGCCCCGTTCCGTGAACCAGGCCAGGTCCCGCAGGCCGTCCGCCGAGTGCGCCCGGCCGGAGAAGAAGGCGCGGCGGCGGAGCACCGGGTGCCGGTGCCGCAGCGCGATCAGCCGGGCGGTGAGGTCGAACAGGGCCCGCCAGCCCGGTTCTTCCAGCAGCCCCCAGTCCACCCAGCTGATCTCGTTGTCCTGGCAGTAGGCGTTGTTGTTGCCCTGCTGGGTGCGCCCGAACTCGTCGCCCGCGACCAGCATCGGCACGCCCGTCGACAGCAGCAGCGTCGTCAGCAGGTTGCGCAACTGCCGTCGCCGCAGCGCCTGTACGTCCTCGTCGGCCGTCGCGCCCTCGACGCCGCCGTTCCAGGAGCGGTTGTCGTTCGTGCCGTCCCGGTTGCCCTCGCCGTTGGCCTCGTTGTGCTTGCGCTCGTACGACACCAGGTCGCGCAGGGTGAAACCGTCGTGCGCGGTCACGAAGTTGACCGACGCGTACGGCCGCCGCCCGCCCCACGCGTACAGATCGCTCGAGCCCGACAGCCGGTAGCCCATCTCCCGCACGTCCGGCAGGGCGTGCCGCCAGAAGTCGCGCGCGGCGTCGCGGTAGCGGTCGTTCCACTCCGTCCACAGCGGCGGGAAGGCGCCCACCTGGTAGCCGCCCGAGCCCACGTCCCAGGGTTCGGCGATGAGCTTCACCCGGCGCAGCACCGGGTCCTGCGCGATCACCGCCAGGAACGGGGAGAGCATGTCGACGTCGTGCATGGACCGGGCGAGCGCCGCCGCCAGGTCGAAGCGGAAGCCGTCGACGCCCATCTCCGTCACCCAGTAGCGCAGCGAGTCGGTGATCAGGCGCAGCACATGCGGCTGGACCACCTGAAGGGTGTTCCCGCAGCCCGTGTAGTCGGCGTAGCGCCGGGCGTCGGACTGCAGACGGTAGTAGCCGCGGTTGTCGATGCCCTTCAGCGACAGGGTCGGGCCCAGTTCACCGGCCTCCGCCGTGTGGTTGTAGACGACGTCGAGGATCACCTCGATCCCGGCAGCGTGCAGGGCGCGCACCATCCGCTTGAACTCGCCGACCTGCTGACCCGTCGTCCCCGACGCGGCGTACGCGGCGTGCGGGGCGAAGTAGCCGATCGAGTTGTAGCCCCAGTAGTTCTTCAGGCCGCGGCGCAGCAGATGGTCCTCGTGGGCGAACTGGTGGACCGGCAGCAGCTCCACCGCCGTGACGCCCAGCCGCACCAGATGCTCCACGGCCGCCGGGTGCGCCAGACCGGCGTAGGTGCCGCGCAGTTCCTCCGGGACGCCGGGATGCCGTCGGGTGAAGCCCCGCACATGCAGCTCGTAGATCACCGAGTCCGCCCACGGCGTCTTCGGACGGCGGTCGTCGGCCCAGTCGTCGTCGTCGTGCACGACGACGCCCTTCGGGACGTGCGGCGCGGAGTCGCGTTCGTCGCGCACGGTGTCGGCGACCTGCTGCTGGGGCCAGTCGCGGACGTGCCCGTACACCTCCGGCGGCAGCAGGAACTCGCCGTCCACCGCGCGGGCGTACGGGTCGAGGAGCAGCTTCGCCGGATTCCATCGGCCGCCGGTCCACGGGTCCCAGCGGCCGTGCACCCGGTAGCCGTAGCGCTGGCCGGGCATGATCCCGGGCACGAAGCCGTGCCAGATCTCGTGCGTGAGCTCGGTGAGCCGGGCCCGCGTCTCCCGGCCGGCCTCGTCGAACAGGCACAGCTCGACCGCCTCCGCACCGCCCGCCCACAGGGCGAAGTTGGTGCCGGCGACCCCGTCCGGGCCGACCCGGAACCGGGCGCCCAGCGGTGTGGACGCGCCCGGCCACACGGGTGGGCCCGGCACCTTGCGCGAGACGCCGTTCACGACGGCCTCCGGCGTGGCGCGCTCGGCCACCGCCTCCTGCTCGGCTGCGCTGGACACCGTCTAGCCCTCCCGCGGCTCGTGGGACGACGGGGGAGAGGAGCGCGCGGTGTCCCGTCCGCGGCTCCCTTTCGCGTCGTCCTCTCCCCATGTCTGCCCAGAGCGGCCCTCGCACTCACGTTTCCCCGGAGCGTGCCCGGTCGTTGGGCACTCCGTGAGGCATGGACATGGGCGCGCACGGCGCGCGGGGATCGCACTGGCCGCCGTACTGACATGGGCAGGACTGCTGGCCGGGGCCGCCGGCTGTACCGGCGGAGGTGACGGCCGCAGCGGACTCGACCGGATGCTGGGCAAGCCCGCGGCCCCCGAGGACGTCATCCGCGTCAGCCCGCAGGACGGCGCGAGGGGCGTGCGGCCCGGGACGGATCTCTCCGTGCGGGTGCCGGACGGACGGCTGGAGTCGGTGAGGGTCGTCAGATCGCAGGACGCGCGGGAGAGCGAGGTGAAGGGGCGGATCGCCGCGGACGGTCTGAGCTGGCGGCCGGCCGACGCCCGGCTCGGGCTCGCCGCCCGCTACACGGTCGACGTGGTGGCGCTGGACGGTGAGGGGAACCGTTCGGCGCGCCACACCACGTTCACCACCTTCGTCCCCGAGAAGCGCTTCATCGGGTACGTCACGCCCGAGAACCGGGCCACCGTGGGCACGGGGATGATCGTCTCGCTGGAGTTCAACCGCGAGATCGGCGACCGCGCGGCCGTCGAACGCGCCGTCCGGGTCACGGCCGAGCCCGCCGCCGAGATCCGGGCGCACTGGTTCGGCGGCACCCGGCTCGACTTCCGTCCCGAGGAGTACTGGCGGCCGGGCACCGAGGTCACGGTCGACCTCGCGCTGCGGGACGTCGAGGGTGCGCCCGGCGTCTACGGCCTGCAGGACAAGTCGTTCTCCTTCACCGTCGGCCGCAGCCAGGTGTCGCTGGTGGACGCCGCGAAGCACACCATGCAGGTGCGGCGGGACGGCGAGCTGCTGGCCACGGTGCCGATCACGGCCGGGTCGCCCGAGAACACCACCTACAACGGCAAGATGGTGGTGAGCGAGATGCTGGAACTGACCCGGATGAACGGCGCCACGGTCGGTTTCAAGAAGGCGAACGGCAAGGGCGAGTACGACATTCCGGATGTTCCGCACGCCATGCGGCTGACCGGTTCCGGCACCTTCCTGCACGGCAACTACTGGGCACAGGACGTCTTCGGCAGGGCCAACGTCAGCCACGGCTGTGTGGGTCTGCGGGACGTGAAGGGCGGCGGCTCGGACACGCCCGCGGGCTGGTTCTTCGACCGCTCGCTCGTCGGCGACGTCGTCGAGGTGGTCCACAGCAAGGACAAGCAGGTCGCCCCGGACAACGGCCTCGGCGGCTGGAACATGACCTGGCGGGAGTGGACGGCGGGCAGCGCCCTGAACTGACCCTCCTCCCGGTGCAACCATCCCTGCCGTTGCTTGGTCCCAGTTGGGACGGAACGGTGACCTTGGCCTGACACGAAGCTCAAATTCGTACGGTTAATATGCGCCAGAGATCGCGCGGGAGCGCTGGGGTGGGGGCCTGACCAGGGCCTTGCGAGGGGAGAACGACTTGAACGTGCGACCGATATCGGGGGCGTCGGTTGGCGGGCGCTCACGGGGCCGCAACAGACGGCTGGCGCTGATCGTGGGCGGGATGCTGCTCGCCGTCACGGCGTGCGGCGGGGGCGGTGAGGGCTCGGGTTCCGGGTCCGACGCGAAGGCCGAGGGCGACAAGGGGTCCACGACGGCCGCGGAGAGCAAGCAGTCGGAGGCGGTCGTCACCATCGCCCCGAAGACCGGCGCGAAGGACGTGGACACCAGCGGCGCCCTCAAGGTCACCGCGGCCAAGGGCAAGCTGACCGAGGTCACCGTCAAGGACGCCAAGGGCAGGAAGATCGACGGCGCGATCTCGGCCGACGGCGCAGGCTGGACGCCCGCCACGCACCTGGCCGCGTCCACCGCGTACCAGGTGCACGCGGTCGCCAAGGACTCGGCCGGCCGCACCGCCGCCGAGGACTCCGCCTTCACCACGCTGAGCCCGCAGAACACCTTCATCGGCAACTTCACGCCCGAGGACGGCTCCACGGTCGGCGTCGGCATGCCCTTCTCGGTGAACTTCACGCGCGGCATCACCAAGCCGGACGACGTCGAGAAGGCCATCAAGATCACGACAGTGCCGGCCGTCGAGGTCGAGGGTCACTGGTTCGGCAACGACCGTCTGGACTTCCGCCCGGAGAAGTACTGGAAGGCCGGCACCAAGGTGACGGTCGAGCTGAACCTCGACGGCGTCGAGGGCCGCAAGGGCGTCTACGGCAAGCAGTCCAAGAAGCTGTCCTTCACCATCGGCCGCGACCAGGTGACCGTCGTGGACGCCAAGAAGCACACGATGAAGGTCATGCGGGAGGGCAAGGTCGTCAAGACCGTCCCGGTCACCACCGGCAAGCCCGGCTACGCCACCTGGAACGGCCAGATGGTCATCAGCGAGAAGTTCACCGTGACCCGTATGAACGGCGACACGGTCGGCTACGACGGCGAGTACGACATCAAGGACGTCCCGCACGCCATGCGGCTGACCAACTCCGGCACCTTCGTGCACGGCAACTACTGGGGCGGCGACGCCTTCGGCAACTACAACGCCAGCCACGGCTGCATCGGCCTGCGGGACGTGCGCGGCGGCTACGACGGCTCGGTGCCGGCCGCGTGGTTCTTCAACCAGTCGATGGTCGGCGACGTGGTCGTCGTGAAGAACTCCACCGACCCGACGGTCGACCCGTCCAACGGCCTCAACGGCTGGAACATCTCCTGGGCGGACTGGAAGAAGTAGCGTTCCCCTCCCTGCTCTCGCGGGCGGGCCCGGTGCTGTGACACACGGCACCGGGCCCGTCGTCGTTAGTGGTGGTTAACCTGCTGCCATGACCGTGAATCTCGAAGTCGCCGAAGGCGTCGGCACGATCCGCCTCGACCGCCCGCCCATGAACGCGCTGGACGTCGCCACGCAGGACCGTCTCAAGGAGCTCGCCGAGGAGGCGACCCGGCGGGACGACGTCCGCGCGGTCGTCCTGTACGGCGGGGAGAAGGTGTTCGCGGCGGGCGCGGACATCAAGGAGATGCAGGACATGGACCACACCGCCATGGTGCTGCGCTCCCGCGCCCTGCAGGAGTCCTTCACCGCGGTGGCCCGCATTCCCAAGCCGGTCGTGGCGGCCGTGACCGGGTACGCGCTGGGCGGCGGCTGTGAACTCGCGCTCTGCGCGGACTTCCGCATCGCCGGGGACAGCGCGAGGCTGGGCCAGCCGGAGATCCTGCTCGGGCTGATCCCGGGGGCCGGCGGCACCCAGCGCCTCTCCCGGCTGATCGGCCCCTCCAGGGCGAAGGACCTGATCTTCACGGGCCGGATGGTCAAGGCGGACGAGGCGCTGACCCTCGGCCTGGTCGACCGGGTGGTGCCGGCCGCCGACGTGTACACCGAGGCGCACGCCTGGGCGGCGAAGCTGGCGCAGGGGCCGGCGCTGGCGCTGCGCGCCGCGAAGGAGTCGGTCGACACCGGTCTGGAGACGGACATCGAGACGGGTCTGGCGGTGGAACGCACCTGGTTCGCCGGTCTGTTCGCCACCGCCGACCGCGAGACGGGCATGCGCAGCTTCGTGGAGGAAGGCCCCGGCAAGGCCAAGTTCCTGTGAGCGACGTCTCTTTCGGGGGCGTCGCCGGCGCCTGCTCTTGACGGGACGTCTCACCGGCGTCCCCCGATGGGGCGGTTTACGGGAACCTTGAGGCGACCTTGAGCCTGTCGTGTCGGGGGTGCCCGTCGCTTGGCGCGGGGCGGGTGTTCGCAGCAGGTCAGGAGGGTTTGTCGGTATCTGCGCTGCCGCTGGCATATGCCGGACGCGCCAATCGGAACAGGGGATTCCGGGGGGCGTATTCCACAGGAACGGCCCCGGAGGGGGCTCGGGGCGGCCATGATGGGGGCATGGCGGGGCTGGAGGGCATCGAACAGCCGCGGGGACACAGCCGTGCGGCCGCGGCGCGCTGGTCGCCTGCGGTGGAGGACGAACAGGCGCTCAAGGCGCTGGAGTTGTTCGGCAACCCGACGGAGGGCGAGGTGCCGTTGCCGTCCCGCCCCGAGTCCGCCGCCGCGGCCCGCCGGCTGGCCCAGGTCGTGGTCCTGCGTCAGTGGGGGCTCGGCCCCAAGGCGGCCGAGGACGTGGTGCTGCTCGTCTCCGAACTCGTCGGCAACGCCGTGCGGCACACCGGCGCCCGCGTCTTCGGCCTGCGCATGCGGCGCCGGCGCGGCTGGATCCGCGTCGAGGTCCGCGACCCCTCCCGTGGGCTGCCCTGTCTGATGCCGGTTCAGGAGATGGACGTCAGCGGGCGGGGCCTCTTCCTCGTCGACAAGCTGTCCGACCGGTGGGGGGTCGATCTGCTGCCCCGCGGGAAGACGACCTGGTTCGAGATGCGGGTAGCCGACCGCTGACCGGTCCGTCCGGCGCCCGGCCGGCGGACGCGGCCGAGGCGTCAATGGTCGGAATCGCGGCATATCACCCCTTAAATGGTGCGGGTGACCCCATCCGACCGCCGTTCCGCGCTGCGGGCGGGCGCCGGGCTCGTCGCCGGAGGTGCGTTCGCGGCCGGGTGCGCGCCCGCCGTGCACTCCTCCGGCGCCGCCGTCCAGCCCGCCGCCTCCCGGTCCCCGGCCTCCCGGCCCGCCGCCTCCCGGTCCCCCGTCCGCACCCCGCCCGCCCCCGCTCCGCGCGCCTTCCCAGGACAGCCCGCCCAGATCACGCACGGTCCCCGCGGCCGTCCCCAGGTCGCCCTCACCTTCCACGGGCAGGGCGATCCCGCCATCGCCCGAGCCCTGCTCGGCGAAGCCGAACGGCACGGCGCCCGGGTCACCGTCCTGGCCGTCGGGACCTGGCTCGACGAACACCCCGACCTCGCCCGCCGGGTCCTCGACGGCGGCCACGACCTCGGCAACCACACCCAGCGGCATCTGGACGTCAACGCGATGTCCGAGGCCGAGGCGACGGCCGAGATCACCGGGTGCGCGCAGCGGCTGCGCCGGCTCACCGGATCCGTCGGGGCGTGGTTCCGGCCCTCCCGCGCCCCCCGCGCCTCCCCGCTCGTCGCTGCACTGGCCCGGCGGGCCGGCTATCCGCACGTCCTGTCCTATGACGTCGACTCCCTCGACTTCACCTCGCCCGGCGCCCCCGCCGTCGCCCGCAACGTCCTCGACGGGGTCCGCAACGGGTCCGTCGTGAGCCTGCACTTCGGGTACGCGGACACGGTCGCCGCGCTCCCCGCCCTGCTGGACGAACTCGACCGCCGCGGACTGCGCGCGGTCACTGCCACGGAGCTGATCGGCTGATGCACCGCAACCTCGCCACAAGCGCCCTGCTCACCGGGGCCGCCCTCGCCGTCCTCGCCGCCTGCGGCACCGATGCCCGAAGCGGCGCGGACGGGACGGGCCGCACCACCGAGCGGGCCGTGCCCGCGCCCGCCAAGAAGGTCGCCGGACCGGTCGTCGACGGCCTGCCGGGCATGCCGCCCGTGCTCGACCCCAAGGACGTCTACGCCGCCGACCGCCCGAACCGGCTCTCCCCGGTGGTCAAGGACTTCCCGTCCCGGGTCTACGTCCCCAACACCGAGTCCGACACCGTTTCCGTCATCGACCCGAAGACGTACCGGGTGATCGAGACGATCCGTGTCGGACGCCAGCCCCAGCACGTCGTCCCCTCCTGGGACCTCAAGACCCTGTGGGTCAACAACGACCGCGGGAACACCCTCACCCCGATCGACCCCGCGACCGGGAAGACGGGCAAGCCGGTCGAGGTGCACGACCCCTACAACCTCTACTTCACGCCCAACGGCAAGTACGCCGTCGTCATGGCCTCCCTCGACCGCGAGCTCGTCTTCCGGGACCCGCACACGATGAAGCGGATCAAGACCGAACCGGTCACCTGTTACGGGGTCAACCACGCCGACTTCTCGCTGGACGGGAAGTACTTCATCGTGTCCTGCGAGTTCAGCGGAGAACTGCTGAAGGTCGACACCGAGCGGATGAAGGTCGTCGCCCAGCAGAAACTGCCCCTCAAGGGCGCCATGCCGCAGGACGTGAAGGTCTCGCCGGACGGCAAGCTGTTCTACATCGCCGACATGATGGCCCACGGCATGTGGATCGTCGACGGAGCCGCCTTCGGCAAGCCGCGGTTCCTGCCCACCGGCAAGGGCTGCCACGGGCTGTACGTCAGCCGCGACTCCCGCGAGATGTACGTCACCAACCGCGGTGAGGGCACCGTCTCCGTCTTCGACTTCGCCAAGGGCGAGCTCACCAAGAAGTGGCGTCTCCCGGACGGCGGCAGCCCCGACATGGGCGGCGTCTCGGCGGACGGCAAGGTCCTGTGGCTGTCCGGGCGCTACAACTCCGAGGTGTACGCGATCGACACCGCCGACGGCCGCCAGATCGCCCGCATCAAGGTCGGCGGCGGCCCGCACGGCCTGGCCGTCTATCCGCAGCCCGGCCGCTACTCGCTCGGCCACACGGGTGTCTTCCGCTAGCGGGAGGTCCTGCGTCCCGCGGTCGGCGAGGCCCGTTAATCTGGCCTGCGTCAGTTGGACAGCAGAACAGCACATGTGCCCGCAAGGCATGAAGAAGAGGGGCGGACCGGTGGCCGACATCGAAGAAGCGCGCAACCATTTCCAGCGGATCGACACGGACGGCGACGGCTTCATCACCGCGGCCGAGTTCAAGACCGCCCTGGCTCAGCAGGGCGACTGGAACGTCACGGAGTCGGTCGCCGAGGCCATCATCAAGTCCCGCGACCTGAACGGCGACAAGGTCCTCTCGTTCGACGAGTTCTGGGCCCACCTGAACAAGTGACGTGAAACCGGCAGGGGGCGCCACGACGAGGCGTCCCCCTTCGCCGTGGTCCGGAAAGCCGCTGCGGGGACCGGAATAGATCCCCGCAGCGCCAGGTTGACGCCGTCCAGAAGCATGCATGTGCATTGATTGTTCGTCGTTCGTCGACCACGCACGGCTCCTGGAAGGCAAGGCCTGTCATGAAGATCGGCATCATCGGCGCGGGCAACATCGGTGGAAACCTCACCCGGCGCCTCACCGCCCTCGGCCACGACGTCTCCGTCGCGAACTCCCGCGGCCCGCACACGCTCACGGAGCTCGCCGAGGAGACGGGGGCCACCCCCGTCGCCGTCGAGGAGGCGGCGCGCGGCGCCGAGATCGTGGTGATCACGATCCCGCTGAAGGCGGTCCCGGACCTGCCGTCCGGCATCCTGGACGGCGCGGCCGACGGCCTGGTCGTCGTCGACACCAACAACTACTACCCGCAGCAGCGCGACGGGCGCATCGCGGCCATCGAGGACGAGGGCCTCACCGAGAGCCGCTGGGTCGAGCAGCAGCTCGGGCGCCCGGTCGTCAAGGCCTTCAACGGCACCTACGCCCAGGACCTCCTGGACCGTCCGCTGACCGCCGGCCACCCCGACCGCACGGCGCTCCCGGTCGCCGGCGACGACGACGCGGCCAAGGCGACGGTGCGCGCCCTGATCGACGAGCTCGGCTTCGACACCGTCGACGCGGGAGGCATCGCCGACTCCTGGCGCCAGCAGCCCGACACCCCGGTCTACGGCCTGCGGGCCGGCGTCGAGGGCGTCACCAAGGCCCTGGCCGCGGCGAGCCCGGAACGCCCGGCGGCCTTCCGAGGCTAGGCTCCTCGCTCCGGTCGGGCAGAGACGGCCGGACGGGGCCGGATCAGACGATCTCGAGGGGCACGTGCGGCCCGTCCGGCAGCTCGACCGTGATCGGGTCGCCGGGCCGCACGACGCCCCCGGCCAGCACGACGCCCATGATCCCGGCCCTGAACGCCGGGCGGCCGTCCGGGGTCCGCCCGACGACCTGCTTCATCAGCCCCTTGCGGAACCCGTCGATCTGCGCGCAGGGATTGCGCAGCCCCGTCACCCGCACCACGGCCTCCGCTCCGAGCCGCAGCCGCGTTCCGGCGGGCAGCCCGAGGAGATCGACCCCCCGCGTGGTCACGTTCTCCCCGAGCTGTCCTGCGGCCACCTCGAACCCGGCCGCGCGCACCTCCTCGAAGAGCTCCTCGTGGATGAGGTGCACCTGCCGCAGATTCGGCTGCGAGGGATCCTTCTTCATCCGGAACCGGTGTTTCACCGTGGCTCCGGCGTGCACGTCGCCCGCCACCCCGAGCCCGGCGACGAGCGTGACGCTCTCGCGGTTGGGCTTGCTGAAGGAGTACGTGCCGTTGCTGCTGACGGCGCCGACCGAGCCGCTCATCCTGGGCCCCCGTTTCTCTTCCCGCCGGTTCCCGGCGGACGTCTCTTGTGCCGACCGCTCCGACCGCTCCGGCGGCGGCTCAGCACTCGATGATGTTCACCGCGAGCCCGCCGCGGGCGGTCTCCTTGTACTTGACGCTCATGTCCGCGCCGGTCTCCTTCATCGTCTTGATGACCTTGTCGAGGGACACCTTGTGCGAGCCGTCGCCGCGCATCGCCATCCGGGCCGCGGTGACCGCCTTGACCGCGGCCATGCCGTTGCGCTCGATGCACGGGATCTGGACCAGGCCGCCCACCGGATCGCAGGTGAGGCCGAGGTTGTGCTCCATGCCGATCTCGGCCGCGTTCTCCACCTGTTCCGGGGAGCCGCCGAGGACCTCGGCGAGCGCACCCGCCGCCATCGAGCAGGCCGAGCCGACCTCGCCCTGGCAGCCGACCTCGGCGCCGGAGATGGAGGCGTTCTCCTTGAAGAGCATGCCGATCGCGCCGGCCGCGAGAAGGAAGCGGACGACACCGTCCTCGTCGGCGCCGGGCACGAAGTTCATGTAGTAGTGCAGCACCGCCGGAATGATGCCGGCCGCGCCGTTCGTGGGAGCCGTGACCACCCTGCCGCCGGCCGCGTTCTCCTCGTTCACGGCCATCGCGTACAGCGTGATCCACTCCATGGAGTGCGCCAACGCGTCGCCCTCCGCCCGGAGTTGACGAGCCGTCATGGCGGCGCGCCGGCGGACGCGCAGACCGCCCGGCAGGATGCCCTCACGGGACATGCCCCGCGAGACGCAGCCCTGCATCACCTGCCACAGCTCCAGCAGGCCCGCCCGGATCTCGTCCTCCGTGCGCCAGGTCCGCTCGTTCTCCAGCATCAGCGCGGAGATCGACAGCCCGGTCTCCTTGGTGAGGCGCAGCAGCTCGTCGCCTGTGCGGAAGGGGTACTTCAGCACCGCGTCGTCGAGTTTGATGCGGTCCGCGCCGACCGCCTCCTCGTCGACGACGAACCCGCCGCCGACCGAGTAGTACGTCTTCGACAGCAGTTCGGCGCCCTGGGCGTCATGGGCCCATATGGTCATGCCGTTGGCGTGGTACGGGAGGGCCTTGCGACGGTGCAGGACGAGATCGTCGTCGAAGGAGAACGGGATCTCGTGCGAGCCCAGCAGGCGCAGCCGCCCGGAATTCCTGATCTGCTCCACCCGCTCGTCGGCGGTCTCCACGTCCACCGTGCGCGGCGAGGAGCCCTCCAGGCCCAGCAGGACCGCCTTGGGCGTGCCGTGGCCGTGCCCGGTCGCGCCGAGCGAGCCGTACAGCTCGCAGCGGACCGAGGCGGCGGAGTCCAGCAGGGACTCGTTGCGCAGCCGCCGCGCGAACATGCGCGCCGCCCGCATCGGGCCGACCGTGTGGGAGCTGGACGGGCCGATGCCGATCGAGAACAGGTCGAAGACCGAGATGGCCACGGGAACTCCTCCAGAAAGGGCGGGGGCGCACGACGTCGGGCGCCCCCACCAGGGAACTACTTGTTCAGGCCGGGGTACAGGGGGTGCTTGTGGGCGAGGGCGGTGACCCGGGCCTTGAGGGATGCGGCGTCGTAGGAGGGCTTGAGGGTCTGGGCGATGACGTCGGCGACCTCGGCGAAGTCCTCGGCGGTGAAGCCGCGGGTGGCCAGGGCGGGGGTGCCGATGCGCAGGCCGGAGGTGACCATGGGCGGGCGCGGGTCGTCGGGGACGGCGTTGCGGTTGACGGTGATGCCGACCTCGTGGAGGCGGTCCTCGGCCTGCTGTCCGTCGAGGGCGGAGGCGCGCAGGTCGACGAGGATGAGGTGGACGTCGGTGCCGCCGGACAGGACGTTCACGCCGGCCTCGCGGGCGTCCGGCGCGGT
>NZ_JBMNDR010000107.1:0-27853 GCF_052543235.1 Streptomyces sp. SAS_272
CGCCGCGTCGGCGGCCCGGCGGGTCTGACCGGCGTGTCTCAGCAATGCCGCAGCAGTGCATGCCGCCTCGGCCGCCAACAGGTCCGCCCCTATCTCTTCGAGCGTGTCCGCGACGGTGAGCAGTCCGTCGGGGTCCTGCGCGGCCCACGCGGCGGCCAGGTCGGCGCGCGCCCGGTGGAAGCGTCCGCCGCACTCGGCCGCGATCTCCGCCAGCCGCCCGGCGGCCTCGCGCGCTCCCCCCAGCCGAGCGAGGTCGGTCAGCAGGATGGCTTCGAACGCGATGTGCCCGCTTTTGAAAGCCTCCTGGGCAGCCGCTGTCAGCACCGCCCGGGCGCGGGTCAGCTCGCCTCGGGCGACGAGTAGCCACGCTTCTCCCAGCTTCTCCTCGGGGAGGTATCCCGAGGAGGGGAGTCCGCTGCGTTCGGCCAGTGCCGCCTCAGCCGCCTCGGTGTCCCCCTGTAGGGCGGCAGCCGCTGCCAGAGCCGCCAATGCCATCGGTAGGACGACTGGGGTGTGGGGGCGTGATATCCGGGCGAGCTCGGCGAACCAGCGACGGGCTTCCCTCGGGTGTCCGGCGAGGATGGCGCCACGCCCCAGATGGAAGATCAGGAGCCGGCGCACGGTGTGCACCCTTGTGCCGTCGAGTTTCAAGAGGGCCCGCTCGCCCACGGCACGGGCCTCGGTCAGGCGGCCGTTCTCCGTCAGGGCCAGCGCGAGGATGGACTGGAGTGCCGCCTCATGCGGGGCCGGGACGTAGGGCTGCTCGTCGGAGGCTGCACCGGCGGCGATGGCGCGTCGGGCCCAGTCCTCGGCCTCCTCGGCCCGGCCGAGGGAAGCAAGTGCAACGGACCTGGTCGTGGCTGCCGTCAGCCACATCTGGACGCACGGCGCCTGCGCGGGGTCCGGTTCGACGTCCGCGATTACGGCAAGGCTGTGCGCTAACTCCCTCCCGGCGAAGGCGTCAGCGCTTGCGTTGATGACCGCTAGGGCGCGGCGACCCAGCGGGCTGCTGAGCCGGACACGGGCCGCGTCGATGACGTCGAGGACCTTCTCGTAGGGCGCCTCGAGCCCCCAGATGAGGTTCTGGGTCCGCACCAGCACTGCGGCCAGGACTTCCTGCTCGGCCCCCGCCATGGCGTCGGTCACGGCCAGTATGGCCTCGGCCTGTTGGAAGTCACCGGCCTCATACAGTGTCTTTCCCAGCAGCAACCGGACTCGGAAGCTGCGGTGCTCCTGCGGGATCGCCTGGAGCAGGACCAGCGCACGCGGGTACTCGTGGGAATACGTGGCGAGGACGGCCGCGCGCTCCAGCAGGGTGGGGTCGGCTGTGCCGGTGGCCGCCAGCTCGTAGGTGGCGAGGTGGATGGCGTCCTCCCGGCGGCGGGCTCCGCTCTTCTTCAGTACGTGGACCTGTCGCATCAAGGTGTCCCGGCGGCTGCGGGCGGTCATGCCGGCACGCAGGATCTCGCCGTAGAGGGGGTGGGCGAGACGGACTGCGGTGCGTCTTTCCTCCTGGGTGACGACGATCAGTCCTGTCTGCTCCAGGCCGTCGAGCGTCTCGGGGTCGGCATCCATCTCGAGACGGTCCAGGGACAGGGGCTCGCACAGCGATAGCACGTCGAGCACCCTTTGGCCGGCGGGTGAGGCGGCGGTGAGCCGGGAGCGGATGAGATCGCTGAGGCGACGTGTGCTGGGCAGATGGTCCGTCGTCATCTCCCAGATCTCGCCGTCGCAGGTCAGCGCTCCGGCGTTCACCGCTCCCAGCACCAGTTCGTGCAGATAGAGCGGGTTGCCGCCGCTGGTGGTGAACAGGTGGTTGACCGCGTTCTTCCCGACGGGCCCGTCGAGGACCTGTTGCAACAGGGTCTCGACCTGCTGACGGCCGAACTCGTTGAGGTCCACCTGCCGCACTGCATCCCCGTGTCCGAGCGCGGACACGGCCACGGACTCCTCGCCGTCTCCCGACCGGACCGTTCCCAGCAGGAAGACGGCCCCGGCGTCCATAAGTTGCCGCAGCAGCATCGCCGAGGTCGCGTCAAGCAGGTGGAGGTCATCGACCAGGATCACCGTGCGGGGCTGTACAGGTCCGGGCGACAGCAGCCTGGCAACCGTGGCGAACCCCGCTACCGGGTCGGACAGGTCGACGCCGTCGGGCAGCAGATGGGCCACGGCCCCGAGCGGAACCGGCGCAGCAGCCGCAGTGGCAACCGCCCTGCTGACGCGGCGCCCCGAGCCGACCGCCCGTTCCAGGCATTCATCGGCCAGCCGGGACTTGCCCACCCCGGCGGGCCCGAAGAGGAGGAATCCGGTGCGGCGGGGGTCTTGCAGGACCTCGTCGAAGTCCTGCATCTCGGCCTCGCGCCCCACCAGTGGCCAACGCTGCAACAAGCTGTTTCGGCTCATCCTCATGGACCTTCACTGTTCCTGGGACACGTACAGGCCTAAATGTCAGCCGAATACAGCCCCCGAGTCACGCGAATTATGGCAGTCAACGACAGAGCCGTTGGCCGAACGGACCCTGCGTTACCGGTCACCGGGGGTGACCAGTCCCGACTCGTAGGCAAAAATCACCGCTTGGGCGCGGTCGCGCAGACCGAGCTTGGCAAAGATGTTGCCGATATGGGTCTTCACGGTCTGCTCGGCGACGACGAGGTTCTGGGCGATCTGCGTGTTGCTCTGACCGCGGGCGACGAGCAACAGGATTTCGGTCTCCCGTGGAGTCAGGCTCCCCAGCCGAACGTTGTCGCCCCCATCCGTGCGCGCCGCGGGCCAGCTGCCGGCGAAGTCGGTGATGAGGCGGCGGGTGACCGAGGGCGACAGCAGTGCGTCGCCCTCCGCGACGACACGGACCGCGCGGGTCAGGTCGGTGATGGGCGCGTCCTTGAGCAGAAAGCCGCTTGCGCCGGCCTTGAGCGCCTCATAGATGTAGGTGTCGATGTCGTAGGTGGTGAGCATCAGCACCTTGGGGCAGTAGGTGACGCCGGGCGGTGGGTTCAGCAGCAGGCGGACGGCCTCCAGACCGTCCATCTCCGGCATGCGCACGTCCATGAGGGCCACGTCCGGCTGGAGGTCGCGGCAGACCTGGACGCCCTCGCGCCCGTTGGCGGCCTCGCCGACCACGTCGATGTCGCTCTGCCCGGCTAGCACGGCGGTGAAGCCCGCGCGGACCATGGCCTGGTCGTCGATGACGACTACCCGGATCGTCATGTGTGGGGGTTTTCCTTGCGGGGAAGGGCCGGCAGGGGAAGTCGGGCGGTGACCTGGAAGCCACCGTCCAGGGTCGGACCGGTTTTCAGGGCGCCCCCGAGCAGGCGGACTCGCTCGCGCATCCCCACGAGACCGTGCCCGGTACTGCTGGTCTCCAGGGAACCCGAGGACTGCTTCGGAGTGGCATTGGCGACCAGGACCGTCAGGCTGCTGCGGTCCAGCATCAGCTGTATCTCGACGCGGGTCCGCGCTCCCGGTGCATGCCGCACGACGTTCGCCAGCGCCTCCTGCACGATCCGGTACGCCGA
The DNA here is from genome assembly GCF_052543235.1 of Streptomyces sp. SAS_272. NCBI lineage: Bacteria > Bacillati > Actinomycetota > Actinomycetes > Kitasatosporales > Streptomycetaceae > Streptomyces > Streptomyces sp. SAS_272. Next base: position 3,516 of record NZ_JBMNDR010000107.1, read on the forward strand.
CAGCTCCACCGTCGGCGGGATCAACGCCTTGAGCTCCTCAACCCCGTCGTCGAGAACCAGGTTCACCGGGACACCGGCCCGGGCGATGGCCTCGACCAGGTGCGGCACATCGTCCAGGCCCGGCTGCGGGCGACGCTCGTCATCTGAGTCCTCGCTGCGCAGCACGCCGAGGAGCATGCGCATCTCGGATAGGGATTGGCGGGCGGCGACGGCGATCGCGGCGAACTCCTCCTGCGCAGCCGCCGGCGTCCCGGGAACCCGGTAGGGCGCGCTGTCGGCCTGGACAGTGATCACCGACATGTGGTGGGCGACGACGTCGTGCAGCTCCCTGGCGATCCGGGCCCGCTCCTCCAGGAGGGTATGTCTGGCCCGTTCCGACTGGGCGATCAACTGCTGCTCACCCAGCCGCTGCAGTGCCTCGTGCCGCTCGCGCAATACCCCACCCACCAGCAGGATCCCGCCGCCGATGACGGCCAGCAGCACGTCGCCGCTGTCGCGGTTGTGCGGTGAGGCGGCCGCGATGGCCAGGCCGGAGACGGTGAGGACCACCCAGACAGCCACCAGGGCGGCACGCCGTTCCCGGCGGGCCACGGCCACCAGCAGCACAAGCTGTCCGAGGATCACAGCCGGGGGCCAAGGCCAGCCATTTCCCTCCAGCCTCGGAGCGTGGAACAGCACTGCGGAGGATGCTATGTCTGCGGCCATCATGATCCACCACGCCTGCAACGGGCGGGTGACTGCCAGGAGCAGTGGGGCGGACTGGACGGCGGCCAGGACCACGGCGGACGCTACGCCGACGCCGTATACGTGGGACATGGTCCGGATTCCCAGCACGCCGATCAGAGCGGTCAACATCGCTGCAACGATGTACTGCAGCACAGGCCGGCGGCTGCGGCGGGAGGAGGCGGCAGACACGGGGGCTGGCTGCTCGGAGACGAACAGGGCGCGTGGCCAGTGACGTGGGTTCATAGCATGGCCAGCGTATGCGGCTGATCCGACGGCCTCTTCACCCCACGGAGCCATGTTCGGGCTCATACCCCGGTATGAGCCCGGCGGTTGCCGCAGGGTGCAGACCGTACCTCAGTACGGGACCGGGTTGGCTCCGGAGCGGGATCCGCCGCAACACCCTCCCGGCCTACCTTTTCGGTGTCCCACGGCCACCGATTACGGAGTGCTCTGATGTCCACCGCGTACCCCATGTCCACCCCTGCCGCGGCCCCCGGGCCGGCCGGAGACGTCGTTGCTCGCGCCACCCGGCTCTCCAAGGTGTACGGCAGCGGGGACACCCGGGTGGTGGCCCTGGATCAGGTCTCCGCGGAGTTCCGACGCGGTGAATTCACCGCCATTATGGGTCCCTCGGGGTCAGGCAAGTCCACGTTCCTGCACTGCCTGGCCGGCCTGGACTCGCTCACCGACGGATCCGTGCAGATCGACGGTGTCGAGCTGGGAAACCTCAAGGACCGGCAGCTGACCCGGCTGCGGCGCGACCGGGTCGGTTTCATCTTCCAGGCGTTCAACCTGCTCCCCACGCTCACCGCGATAGAGAACATCACGCTGCCGCTGGCCATTGCGGGCCGCAAGCCGGACCAGGCGTGGCTGGACCGGATTGTGGCCACCGTCGGCCTGGCCGACCGGCTGGGACACCGGCCCGCCGAGCTTTCCGGCGGTCAGCAGCAGCGTGTCGCCTCCGCTCGCGCCTTGGCATCGCGGCCCGCGATCATCTTCGGCGACGAGCCCACGGGCAACCTCGACTCGCGGGCAGGGGCGGAGATCCTGTCTTTTCTGCGTGATTCGGTGCGTGACCTGGAACAGACGATCGTCATGGTCACCCATGATCCGGTGGCTGCCTCCTACGCGGACCGCGTGCTTTTCCTGGCCGATGGCCGGATCGTCGACGAACTCGCGCAGCCCACGGCGGACATGGTCCTGGACCGTATGAAGCGCTTCGACGCCCGCACCCGCACCAACTGACCTGGCAGAACGAGGAAGGAGGACGTCATGTTCCAGCTTGCCGTACGCAACATCACCACCCACAGACTCCGGCTGCTGATGACCATGCTCGCCGTGGTCCTCGGTGTCGCCTTCGTGGCCGCGACCCTGATCTTCAGCGCCACGGTCAGCAAGGGCTATCAGGACCAGGCCATTAGGGACAACGTCGGTGTCGACGTCGCCGTCAGAGCCACCGCGCAGGCCCAGCAGCACGGACAGGCATCGGGCCTGACCGGCACCGTGCTCGAGAGGGTCCGCGCGCTTGCGGGCGTCGCCTCCGCCCGGGGTCAGGTCTCTGGTGAAACCTATGTCGTCAACAGGTCCGGCGACGTCGTCGGCAACGTCTCTCAGGGCGCCAACTTCGCCCCCGATGCAGACGGCAAGGACCCCGACCGCTCCTTCACCGACGGGCGGGCCCCGCAGCAGTCCGGCGAGATCGCACTGGACACCCACACTGCCGCCAAGTCCGGCTTCCGCGTAGGTGACACCGTACGCGTGGTCGTCGACGGACCGGTCATGACGAAAAAGCTCGTCGGCGTCTTCACCACTACACATCCGGCGGCTACCACGGGCACGACCTTCACCCTCTTCGACACCGCCACCGCCCAGCGGCTGTTCGGGTCCCCCGGCCAGTACGCCCGGATCGTAGTCAAGGCGGCAGCAGGGGCGAGCGACCGGCAGCTGCTGAAGGAGATCACGCCCCTGCTTGGCAGGAACAGCGAAGCGATCACTGCCGCCAAGCTCATCAGCGACGAGAAGGCGGCCAACGCCTCCACTATCAACACCCTCAGCAACGTCTTCCTGGCCTTCGCTGTGGTCTCTCTGTTCGTCGGCATCTTCCTGATCGCCAACACCTTCACCATGCTGGTCGCCCAGCGCACCCGCGAACTCGCCCTCGTCCGCGCCATCGGTGCCACCCGCCGCCAGGTCACCCGGGCCGTCCAGCTCGAAGCACTCATCGTCGGCCTGATCTCCTCCGCCATCGGTCTGGTCCTCGGCGTCCTCATCGCCGGCGGTCTGCACGCCGTGCTCAACGACCTCATGAACGTCGGTCTGCCCGGCACCGACACCGTGGTCTCGCCCGGCACCATCGCCGGCTCTCTGCTCGTGGGAACCGCCGTCACCGTGCTGGCTGCCTGGCTGCCGGGCCGCCGGGCGTCCAAGATCCCCCCGATCGCCGCGATGAGCAGCGCGAACACCACGCCCACTCAAGCCAGTCTGCGTCTCCGTAACGCCGTGGGCTTCCTGATCACCGCGATCAGCGTGGGCCTGGGTGCCTGGGGTATGGCCGTTGGCAGTACCGCGGGCGGTTACTACATCGGTGCCGGCGCCGGACTGCTGAACATCGCGCTAGTCATGCTCACCCCGTTCTTGTCCAGTCCGCTGCTCGGACTGCTCAACAAGCCGTTCACCAAGTGGTTCGGCATCGATGGCAAGCTCGCCACCGAGAACGCAAGCCGTAACCCCCGGCGCACCGCCTCCACCACGGCGGCCCTCATGCTCGGCTTGACCCTGGTCACCGCAGTCACCGTGATCGGCACCTCGATCGGATCCGTCCTTGCCAAGCAGACCACCGGCAGTCTCAAGGCGGACTTCACGGTCAGCACGATCAACGGCCAGCCACTCGCCCCCTCGGTCACCGCGGCGGTCTCCTCCGTCCCCGGCGTCACCGACGCCTCCCCAATCCGTACCGGCGCCGTCGAGTCCGTCGGGACGGTTACCGGCTACAAGGTGACCGCGGTCGACCCCGCCGTGATCACCCGGCTCCTGACGCTGCGCTACACGGCCGGAAGCGCCGCCCACCTGGACTCCGGCCTGCTGGTCACCGAGGCCGCCGCAGAACGAGGCCACCTCCACGCAGGCGACAGAGTCACCGTGACCTTCGCCGACGGCAAGCAGCAGCCCCTCATTGTCAGCGGCATCATCAAGGCCAACCCACTGCTGTCCAACTATGTGATGTCGCTAAAGACCCTCGCCCCGCACATGGCGGAACAGCGGGACGACATCATCCTGGTCAAGGCCACAGCCGGTCACGCCACCGACGTGCAGGAACGCGTCAAGACCGCCCTACATAACCCCCTGGTCAAACTGCAGGACCACCAAGCACTGCAGAAGGAGGTCACCGGAAGCGTCGCCCTCCTGCTGAACATGGTCTACGGGCTACTCGGCATGGCCCTGATCATCTCGGTGCTCAGCGTGGTCAACACCATGGCCATGTCCGCCTTCGAACGCACCCAAGAGATCGGCATGCTGCGGGCGATCGGTATGCACCGGGAGGGCATCAAGCGGATGATCCGGCTGGAGTCCATCGTGATATCGCTCTTCGGTTCGGTGCTCGGCATCGTCGTGGGCATCGTCACCGCATGGGCGATGGGCACCGTCTTCTCCCACTCCAAACTGCTCAGCGGCTACACCATGCAAATCCCCTGGGAGCGCATCCTCCTCTTCCTGGCGGCCTCGGCGGCAGTCGGAGCCCTGGCGGCCCTCTGGCCGGCCCGCCGCGCAGCAGCACTCAACACCCTCCAGGCCATCAGAGCCCAGTAAACCTTGAGCACCTCTTCACCGGGCCGGTCGGCAGGGCTGATTCAAAGTCCTGGTGATCTTGAGGCGTCGCTGGTCAGGGCAGTCCGATCAAGTCCAGTGGACGGGTGAAGGGCGTGTAGGAGACCTCGCGCAGGCCGGCGGCGATGCTGTGGTGCCCGGCGGTGCGCAGGGTGCTGATCGCGAAGCTGCGCAGCGTGGCCATGTTCTCCGGTCCGTGCCCCGTGCGAATCTTCGAGGCGTCCTCGTCGAACGTGGTGTCTCTGATGTGGTGCACGGCCTCGATGCCCCATTGCGCTCGGGCGAGTTGACCGATGGCCTGGGGAGATGCTGCACGTGCCGTCAGGTCGGTGATGGCGTAGACGGTCTCACGGGTGATCTTGCCGGTCTTGAGGTCGGTGCGGTGCCGGTGGATCTTCGCCGCCTGCGCCACGTGCGGGAAGTTCAGCCCGAGACCGGTGACGGTGAGCGTGCGCACCGAGCGGGTCTCACGGCGCCCGTGCCCCGTCTCGCGGTCGTAGCGGCGGGCGGTCACCTCCTTCCAGGGCAGTGAGCGCAACGCGTTGTGCAGCGTCGGCTGGTTCCGCTTGACAACGAGCAGGTAGTGCGCCTTCTTCACCTCCACCAGCCACCTGGCGTGATCACGGTGGGTATGCAGGGCGTCGGCGGTCACCACGGCACCGGCCAGGCCGAACGGGGACAGCAGCTTCGTGAAGCCGGTGACCCCGGTGGTCTTGTCCGGCACTCGCAACTGGCTGACGGTGCGTCCGCCTTCCAGGACGGCGGAGAGCAGGTGGGCGGCCGGGCCGGTGTCCGTGCGTGAGCCGCGGGCGGCCTTGCCGTCCACGGCCAGGTGCCGGCTGCCCGCGGGGTCACATCCGAGCAGGTCGGCAAGCCCGCCGGGACATACGAGGGTCAGGAGGCGGCGGATGGTGGAACTCGACGGTGCGCGGCGCACGCCCAGCGGGCCGGCGGCACGCACGCCGAGGCGGGCGAGTGCGTCCAGGGGCGCGTGGCGGGCCCACTGGCCCACGGCCAGATAGGAGCGAGCCCCGGCAAGTACCGCGCAGCAGGCGGTGAGCAGGACCGATACCAGCGAATGGCGCCGTCCCCGCCGATCTCGCGGATCGCGCAGAACGGCCAGCCGTTCGGCGACACCGTTCACGCCACGCTGGGCGGCGGTGGGCGACTTGGTCAGGCAGACAGTGGCAGACTGGCGGCACATCGAAGCTCCGGACGGGCAGGGCGACTTGGGAAGGTCACCCCGTCAACCGGAGCTTCGTTGTGTTCGTGACGGGCTTCCGCTGGATCGTCACACCTCAGCGACCTGCACGTTTCCACGATACCCAGGACTTTGAATCAGCCCTGGGCCGGTCGGCGAGGACAAGCAGGCACCACCCGCTGGCACAGCTCCCACAGTGAACCGCGGGCCGACCGGGGTTCGATGTGGATCCGCCCCATCTGCACCGACCTCCGGAGGCGCTCGTCGTCCCATCGGAATGGCGCGGGAGTACACATTAGGCAGCTCTCCCGGCCTCGCTGTTGGCGGCATGGGTCGCCTTCATTCGATGTTGGAGAAAGTGAGTACCCGATACTCTGTCCTCCCCTTAGGCCGCGAGACAGACTCGACCCGACCGAGCCGGGTACCGTGGCGCACCTTTCGCCCAGTGCCGGTGCCCTTACCCCCCGGGCGCGCGACCGCGACGGCCTGCCGGGCCGAAGCAGGCCCCATGCCCGGCGATCCTCAGGACCTCCATTGCTCCCCTTCAGCAAGAGAATTCGACGCCTGGTGGCAACCACCGCCGCCATGACCAGCGGCATGGCCGGCCTCCTCGCGCTTTCCGCAGGGCAAGCGCACGCTACAGGTTCGTCTCCGCAGCCTCCGGTGTCGGTCTTCGCCGTTGTGGCAGGCAACGAACCAGCAGGCGTGTACTCCGAGTTGTCGTCCCAGGCTCATTTCAGCAGCCCTGCACTCGACATGCCGGCGCATGTACGTCACGACGCGCCTGGCCGCTACTCGGTCTTCTTCTCCGGACCCGACATCGGCACGGTGCCCACTGCCGGCATCCACGTGCGATCCATCACCGATGGCAACTGCATGCCGTTCGACGGCATCACCCCGAACCGTCACCCGGGGCTCCAGATCGACATTATTTGTCTCGACAGCGCCGGGCGACCCGCCAACCGCCGCTTCACCCTCGCCTACAACGCCCACGGCACAGCGCGCGGCGCGCTAGTGAACGCCTCGACCACTTCTGCTCCCGTGTCGGCGAACTGGCATCTCGCCGCACCTCAGGAAGGCGGTGGGACCGCGCGGGTGACGTACAACCACCCCGCCCCGGGGCGATACACCTTCGACCTGCCCCAGCTATCGGCTGCCGGGCCGGAGTCCTTCGCTGTCACGGCACTCGCCCCCCTCGCCCAAGCTGACACCGGTGACGTACCCGACGTGGTGTGCGGGACGACGGCACGGAGGCTTGTAGCTGGGGACGCAGGCCCGGTGCGGCGCGTCTGGGTGTCCTGCCGGGACGCGGTCAGCGGGCTTCCAGCTCCCGCGGCCACGCGGGTGAACATCAGCTACGCGCAGGGCGTCAACCTGACGGGCGCCTCCGGCGTCAAGGAGGCATACTTCACCTCTCCCCGCACGGTGACCAACACCCCCATGGTGCTGGGTGACGAGGTCGTCCACAACCCCGGAGAGGGGGCCGTCATCCTGCAGCGCAACGCCACCGGCCGCTATACCGTGGACATCGCCAACCAGCAGCTGGACATCGGCTATGCGAGCCTTGTCGCCACGGCCAACGGCTCGGCAGCCCGCTGCAACGCGTCGGTGCCGGACCAGAGCAGGCCGGGACACGTCTCGGTCAGCTGTCGGGACAGCGCGGGCTTCACCAACACGGGTTTCCAGCTGCACTTCGTCTCACGGTGAATGTCCTTCCGTCTTTCGCCGCGCTTCCTTGATCGTTCATGAGGGCCCGTCAGCTTACCGACGGGCCCTTTGTGATGAACGTTGGTGGGGATGTTCGGAGTCTGGGCAGGCTGACGGCCCGGTTGTCGCGTCGGATGTGCGCCGGGTCCCACGGCTCCGGTCGGGGTCGTGCTGCTCACAGGGACGGGGTGGTGCTGTGACGGCGGCCTGTGGATACTCCCCGTAGGCGGTCTTTTATCTAGCACTTTGTGGCCGCGAGCTGGTTCTGACCCACTTCTTGTGGGGCGGTGACATGACGTCACAACGGGCTGGAAGGATGGCCGTTCGTGTGATTGCAGCGTGTTCTCGACGTTCGCCACGGTGTTCTCTCATCTGTCCTCCGCGGTCGTGGACGAGGTCAGAGCGGACGGCAGCGGGGTGGCCCTCACAGCGCGGACGGTGACGCGCGAGGCGGCGTGTCCGGACTGTGGCGCCGTGTCCGGCCGTCTTCATGGTGGCTATCGGCGGCGTCTTGCCGACCTCTCGGCGGCCGGACGGCAGGTCGTGATCGACCTGCTGGTGCGAAGGTTCCTCTGCCCGGCCGCCGCGTGCGGTCGCCGCACGTTCGTCGAGCAGGTGGACGGGCTCACCGAGCGGTTCGCGCGGCGCACGCCGCTCCTGCGCCGCTCGCTGGAGAAGATCGCGCTGGCGCTCGCCGGGCGTCCTGGCGCCCGGCTGGCCGCGCATCTGTCTATCCCGACGAGTGCGAACTCGCTTCTCAGACTGGTGCGCAGGCTTCCGGACAAGCATGTCGGCGCCGCGCCCCGTGTGCTGGGCGTCGATGATTTCGCCCTGAAGAAGGGCCACGTCTACGGAACGATCATTCTGGACATGGAGACCGGTGAGCGCGTCGACGTCCTGCCCGACCGCACCGCGGAGACCCTCACCGCGTGGCTTCGCACACACCCCGGAGCGGAGATCGTCTGCAGGGACCGGGCCAGCGCCTACGCCGAGGCCGTACGCACCGCCTGCCCCGACGCGATCCAGGTCGCGGACCGCTTCCATTTGTGGAAGAACCTGTGCGAAGCCGTCGAGAAGTGCGTTGCCACGCACCGCAGTTGCCTCGCCGGGCCTACCGAGGACACGCCTGCTGACGCCACTGTCGAGCAGGAGGTGTCGGGGCGGCCGGAGGGGATGCGTGTGATCCGGCGCCGCGAGCGCCACACCGCCGTGCACGACCTCTACGACAAGGGAGTCCCGATCCAGGCGATCTCCGAGGCTCTCGGACTGGACCGCAAGACGGTACGCCGCTACGCACACGCAGCCACGCCCGAGGAGGCGTCGCTGGGCACCGGATCACGCCGCTACGGCCAGGTCCACGCCTACTCGTCCTACCTCCACCGGCGCTGGAACGAGGGCTGCACGGACGCGGCACGGCTCCACGCGGAGATCGTCGAACTCGGCTTCACCGGCAGCAAGCGGACCGTGCGCCGGCACCTGCAGGAGATCCGGGCCAGGGGCAGGCCCGCACCCGCCAGACCCAAGGCACTGACGGTCCGCACGGCCACCTGGCTGATCACCTCGCACCCCGACCACCTGGAGGAGAGCGGCACGCTCAAGCTCAACAAGCTCCTGTCCCGCTGCCCCGAACTGGACGCCGTCACCGCGTGCGTCCGCTCCTTCGCCGCCATGATGACCGTCCGCCGAGGCGGCGACCTGGAAAGCTGGCTCACCAACGCCGAGGACACCGGGATGAAGCCACTGCAGAGCCTGGCCCGCGGCCTCCGCCAGGACTTCGACGCCGTCACCGCCGGCCTCACCTTGGAATGGAACTCGGGCAAGGTCGATGGCAACGTCAACAGAGTGAAACGGATCAAGAGGGACGGATACGGCCGCGCCGGATTCGACCTCCTCCGCCTGCAGATACTCCTCGCCGACTGAAGATCGTCACCCTCCGCAACCACCCCACAAGAAGTGGGTCAGAACCTTCCGAACTGGCCGCTGACAGACCTCGCAGGAGATAAAACCCGCCGGGCGGCGACCGGCGCATTCGTCTGCTTCGAGGTGTTCGCGGGCTCGGCGGGTGGTGACACAGCGTGTGGGACTTGTGGGTTCTTGACCAGCCACTCCTTGACCTCTGGTGTGGTGTGCGTCGAGAGGTTGTCCAGGACGACATGGATGTCCTTCCCCGCGTGCGGTTTCACCGCCTTCTTCAAGAAGGCCAGGAAATCCTTGCCGTTCCGGGTCTGCCTGCACTCACCGAGCACTTCGCCGGTGGTCACGTTCAGGGCGGCGAACAGGTTCGTGGTGCCGTGCCGAACGTAGTCGGCGGTGCGCTGCTCGCTCGCCGCGAAGGCGACCGGCAGTACCGTCTGGGTCCGGTCCAGCGCCTGGATCTGCGTCTTCTCGTCGATCGAGAGGACGACCGCGCCGCCCGGCGGGGCCAGATACAGGCCGATCGCATCGGCCACCTTGTCCGGTCACCGGGGTGCTCGCACACACGAGACTCGCTGACCTTATGAGCCACACGGACCGGCCGGCCTTCGCTGACGGCAAGTGTTGCCTGAGTAACTCCTACTCTGTGGTTGTCTCCGTACTCCGGACACAATGAGTTGAGCGCAAAAGCAAGGCTCAGGAATGCTCGGAATGTCCGATGGAAGTACAGGACCGAATCACTGCCGTCGACCATCTAAGGGGAATTCATGCGAACGCTTGTCAGGAGATCGGCCACCGTCCTCGGCACGACGGTATTGGCTGCCGGATCCGCCCTCGTCCTCGCCCCCTGGGCGTCGGCCTACACAACGCCGAGCGGTGCCCTCAACTGCACCGAATCGGCGTTCAATACCGAGAACGGGGCCTGGGGGTACAACTTCGGGTCCGCTACCTGCAGCGTGAATCCCGGATACATTGGAAAGAAATGGAGGGTCGCGGTCTCCTGCACCGCAGGCTTTACGTACCGAAGCGCGTACACCACTACCTGGTACCCGTACAGGGAATCACTCACGGCGCCGAATTACGGCAGCGGCTGCTACTGGGGTGTTTCAGATATCTGGGTCGAAGAAGCCAGTTCCTGAACTTCGGATCGGCCACTGCCCCCCACCTGGCCGCCCGGTGTCTCACGACGGCCTGACCGCTGATTACACTACTGACGTTGTTGCCGTGATGTCGTCAAGGTGAGGACGGCTTCGGCGAGACATCTGTCGATAAGGTTGCTGCGGTACTGGATCTGGCGGAGACCGTGCCGAAGCGTGCTCACCTCGATCTTGCATGACGGTCCGCCGACGGAGTCGGTGGACCGTTTCGCTTTCTGTGGTTGATGGCGGACATGCTGGCGGCCCGAGTGTCGCGTCGGGTGGGCGCCGGGTTCCACTGCTCCGGGCTGGGTCCTCTTTTCGTGGGACAGGCGAATCTGCTGTTCAGCCGGGGTTCGGCAGGAGCGCGAGCCGTTCGAGGGCGCCCGTGATCTCGCGGGTCCAGGCCAGTGGCGGGCGAGGCGGAGGATGCGGCGTCGGCCGGTGGTGACGAGCTGGCCGGCGGCGGTGAACAGGCGGAGTCGCAGGCGGCGGGGTTCCCAGAGCCGGGCCTTGCCGGTCAGGGCGAGCAAGGGCATCCAGGCCAGCAGGTCGAGAGCGATCTGGACGATCTCCAGCCAGACCTGGTTCTGTGCCAGGGCTTCGTCGTAGTCGACTGACATCCGTTTTGTGATCACGCGAGGCCGAGGATCGCGAGAGGGCGGCGGGCGTCACGCGCGTTGTGGCGGAGGGCAGCGGCGATGTTCCTGACACCGCCCAGCCGGAGGGCGCCTATGGCGAGGTTGCGCCAGGTCGCCATGGCCCGGGGAGCGTTCCCGGTCCGCAACTGCGAGGCGTCCTCGGCGAAGGTGGTGTCGCGGACGTGGTGCAGGGCCTCGATCTGCCAGTGGTCCCGGATCAGCTTCGCGAGCTGGGCCGGGGTGGCCTGCTCGGCGGTCAGGCTGGTGACCGCATAGACGGTGGCGATGGTGACCTTGCCGGTCTTGCGGTCGGTGCGGCGGCGCTTGATCTGGACCGCCTGGCAGGCGCCGGGGAAGAGCAGGTTACTGACGGTGGCGACCTTGATCCGGCGGATCTCGGAGCGGCCGTGGCCGCTGCCCCGGGTGCGGCCCTGGAGCGGAATCTCCTGCCAGGGCAAGGACTTGAGCTGCTTGCGCAGCTTTTTCTGGTTGCCCTGACGATCGCGATGTAGTGGGCCTGGCGGCCCAGGAGGTATCCGGCATGCTCGCGCTGGGTGTGGAGCGCGTCGCTGGTGACCACGGTTCCGGCCAGGTCGGCGACAGTGTCCAACAGCGGCTGGAAGCAGGTGGTCTCGCCGGTCTTCTCGCCCACGTCGAGCTGGGCCACGACCAAGCCGGACGTGTGCTCCAGGGCGGCGAGCAGGTGGACCTTGCGGCCGCGGGCCTTGGCCGCGCCGCGCAGACTCTTCCCGTCCACTGACAGCCCGCGCAATCCGGAGCTCTCGGGGCGGCGGTCAGCGAGCCAGCCGCCCACGGCCCGGTCCAGCGCGTCGTCGTCGACGCGGGCCAGCAGCCGGCGGACCGTCGCCTCTGCCGGCACCAGCCGCCACGGCAGTACCGGATCAGGCTGCACGCCGAGCAGTTCCAGCACCTGCGGTGGTGCGTCCACGATCCACTCGCCGACCGCGAGGAGTGAGGTTGCCCCAGCCAACACCGCACACGCGGCCAGCGCGAGCACGACGGCCAGGGCGTGCCGAACCCCGCGCGGATCGCGGGGATCTGGCACGTCGGCCAGCCGTTCCAGCAGACCACGGCACCTCCCCTGGCACAACCTGGGGCCGCTCGCGGAGCTGGTCAAGGGCAGGTGGGATCAGCGATGATGCGTCGGCAGGCACGGGCTTCCAGGCAGGTCACGGGGCGTAGAGAACTCCATGATCTTGGAAGCCGTGCCTGTCCTGTTCGCCAGGAGCCGTCAAACCGGCAGAGCGAGGATTCCCTGGTCGCCCGTCGGTTCTGCAGAGGGCCTAACCGAGTGGCAGCTCGACACGTCGTCCGAGGCCGATCTCCTCCGCCTCGTCGTTGGTGACCATCGCGAACACTCCGCTCGGGATGCCCGCAAGCCCAGCCGTGCCAGACGCCACGGCCAGGAGAACCTCCTCAGTGGCCCCGGTGATGAAGAAGACGTACACCCCGTCGTACTCCTCGCCATCGTCATACACCTCCGCTGCGTCCTGCTCAGCGAGGAAGTCCTCGACCTGGTCAATCCACGGGAGGGGATAGGAACCTTCCGGAGCGCCTGGGGCTTCCCTGAGGGGCACATGGATCTCAACGACAATGTCCATGAGGATCATTGTCGCTGGTCAAGGCCATGCACCCATCCACTCTCGGAGCACCGCGAGGCGCGGCAAATCAGTGTGAACCGGACAGCACCCGACTGCGCCGAAGCCTTGCCCAGGAGCGGGAAGCCGTTGCCTTTGAGTTCGGCAACGGGCAGGCGACCATGAGCGTAGGAGCGCACCGCCTGCTCGAAGATTCCCAGGTCATAGCCGGTCGTGAGCATCCGCTGGTGCAGCCGGATCGACAGCGTGGCGTACAGGGCGAAGAAGACGCTGGCCAGCCCCCAGGACAATGCCGCTACGGACGGTCCCGGGCCTGACGCGCGCTCCCCCTCCACGGGCCTGGGGGTGCTCGATCGTACGAGCGGGTTGGTCGCGGTGGGTATGGGCATCCTCGGGCCTTTCCAGCCGTCCTGCGGGATGCCCAACCTGAGCCGGAACCACTGCCCGTCTCATGAGTAATCAGTACTCTATCGCGGGCAGTCGGATAATCGCTCTAATGATGCGTGAAACTCTCGTACATACGTACTCCGAGTTGCGTGCGAACCATGGAACGCCACCTGAATCAAGAGACTCGACCCGGGATGCCGGTGATCCACCCCGCGCCGGACGGATGGTCGCTAACCGAGTCTGAATACAGGAAATCACACAATAGGAGTGGTTCAATGAAGCGCCTGACACGTCTCGCCGGAATCATGTCGGCAACCGTGCTGGCGAGTTGCGCTGCTGTCGGACTTTCAGCAGCACAGGCTCATGCAGTGCCGGTGCAGAGCTGCAGCCCCTGGCAGGCAGTTCCGCATCTGTCGGGGTTCTGGCAGAAAGCATGTCTCGTCAAAGACGGCAGCAACAGTTACGCCTATGGAACCGTGACCAACACGGGAAGCCTCACTAACACCGCGGGTCTTGAGGTCGGCAACAGCGCGGACTTCGGTGCCAGCAAGCGAACCTGCCCTTCGCGGGCCGTCGCACCAGGGCAGAGCTTCTCCTGCAGCACCCCGTGGACACTGGACCAGACGCCGGGTTGGGCCGACTTCGCGTCGAGCACGTATGGCTTGTTCTTCACCACCGTGTCTCCGACTGCCTAAGACGTCATTTCATGAGCACGGTGAATCTCCTACCCCGTTTTGCGTCGGCGCAGCAAAAGGGCTCGCGACCGCCCCGAAGCGCCAGAACGTGCACCCGTCCTTCGAGTTCCTGGTCCCGCAGAGCGGGGGAGATTCCGCCCAGTTCATGAATTGCTCAGGTGCCTAGCTTCGAGATTGGAACTCCATGAAAAAGATTACCTCCTCCATCGCCACGATCACTGCCATGACAGCGGCTCTTGTGGCCCCTGGAAGTGCAGCTCAGGCTGACACCTTGCCAGACTACTACACCGTAGAGATCACATTTGACGAATTCCGCTCGATATTCGATGATTGTGACTTTCTTGAGAATTGCAATTATGCCGAGGTCTACGGCACCCTGACAGCCGGATCCCAGGCTCCCGGCAGAATGAGCGTCAGAAGCAACCACGCCCGCAACCTTGCAGCATGGCGCGAAGAGGACCAGAAGTGCCAGGATTGGATCTCGGCCTCATGGGCTAGCAACAACCTCGATATGGCCAGTTGTCCCAGAGAGGTCACCTCAGGTATCGACCACAAGTTCTCGGATACGTTCCTCTGCGAAAGCACCACTTACACGAGTTGCAACTCGACCCACCCCTACACCAAGAACAACAATAAGATTAGGGTGGTGACATTCCCTGGCGACCAACTGAAGATCGACTACAAGTTCGTGGACAAGGACAGGCTGTCCGAGGACGATGTGCTCTGCCAACACACGCTTTTCATCGGAAACCTGAACCATTCCACGTTGCCGGACCTCTCGCTGTCTAAATCCTCGTCCAGCGGCGATTCCGATTCATTGTGCACGGTACGCTATCGCGTTCAAACCGTCTCCATGGGGATCGACCTTTAACCTCGATCGTTCATGATTCCTCGTCGTTGTGCTGACGGGGACTGTGCGTTTGCGAGGTGCGGTCTTTTCGGGGTTGGGACAGGCTGAGGGCCCGGCTCTCGTGTCGGGTGGGCTCCGATTCCACTTCGCCGGTGCAGTGGTGCAGTGGTGCAGTGGTGCAGGTTGTCGGGACGGTCGGAGTTGCTGGTCAGCTCGGGGTTTGGGAGAGCGTGGGGCCTGACGATCGCGCAGATGATCACCGTCGGTCCAGGGCCATCGGGCGGTGAAGCGGAGCCAGTGGCGGCGCCCGGCGTGCAGGAGCTGGGCGGCGGCGGAGAACAGACCTCTAAGACGTCGTCTCATTTGGGCTGTTCGATAGTCTGGCCTTGTGGGGATCGTTGAACGTCTGGTGCCAGATGAGTTGTGGGAGCTGTTCGAGCGGGTGGTGCCGCCTGCTCCGTCTCGGCCGCAGGGCGGTGGCCGTCGACGGTACGGAGACCGCGAGGTCCTGGCGGCGATCATCTTCGTGGCCACTTCGGGCTGCACCTGGCGGCAGTTGCCGCCGTCGTTCGGACCTTCGGGGCCGACAGCCCACCGACGGTTCACCGAGTGGACCAAGGCCCGGGTCTGGGCCAGGCTCCATCGTCTGGTCCTGGACGAGCTGGGCAGGCGCGGCGACCTCGACTGGAGCCGGTGCGCGATCGACTCGGTGAACATGCGGGCCCTGAAAGGGGGGACCTGACAGGTCCGAATCCTGTAGACCGGGGCAAGAAAGGCTCAAAGATCCACTTGATCACCGAGCGGACCGGTCTGCCCCTCTCCATCGGCATCTCCGGCGCCAACCTCCACGACAGCCAGGCCCTCGAACCTCTCGTCCGTGGCATCCCGCCGATCCGCTCCCGCCGCGGACCCCGCCGACGGCGCCCCGCCAAACTGCACGCGGACAAGGGCTACGACTACGACCACCTGCGCCGATGGTTACGCCAGCGAGGCATCACCCACCGCATTGCCCGCAAGGGCATCGAGTCGTCAATGCGACTGGGCCGACATCGCTGGACCATCGAACGCACCATGGCCTGGCTCGCCGGCTGCCGCCGACTCCACCGGCGCTACGAGCGCAATGCCGACCACTTCCTGGCCTTCACCAGCATCGCCTGCACCCTCATCTGCTACCGAAGGCTCACCAAATGAGACGACGTCTAAGAGGGCGTTTGATCTAGGTGAATTGCCCTTTATCCCCTAGTAAGTTCCTCGCCAGGAGGGTGTCGTCTCGTCCGTTATGCGCTTGGTGAGGTTGTCAATCGAGGCGACGTGGATCATGGCCTCGGAGCTGGCGGGCAGGGTCTCATAGTCTCGGGCGAGGCGCCGGTGCAGCATAATCCAACCAATACTCCGCTCAACGACCCAGCGCCTTTTGACAACGTGGAAGCCGCGAACTCCCGGGTTTCTATTGACGACTTCGACGTCGATTCCAAGGCTGGCGCCGTGCTCGATGACGGCGTTCTTGAAGCCGGTGTCGACCCAGCTCTTGGAGATGGTCGGGTAGGTCTTCTTGGCCTGGTCGAGGAGCTGTATTCCGACGGCGTTCTCGGACAGGCTCGCCACGGTGACAGTCACGGCGAGGATGAGTCCGAGCGTGTCGGTGAGGATGCCCCGTTTCCTGCCGACGATCTTCTTGGCCGCGTCGGTTCCCTGGCTGGTCAAGGGCACATTGGTGGAGGTCTTCACGCTCTGGGTGTCGATCACGGAGGCGGTCGGTTCGGGCTTGCGTCCTTCCTTTACGCGGGCCAGGCCGGTCAGGTCATGGTTGAGCTGGGTGAGGATTCCCTCGTCGCGCCAGGCGGCGTAGTACGCGTAGACAGTGCCGTGGTTGGGGAAGTCGTGCGGGAGGTATTTCCAGGGGATTCCAGTGCGGTTGATGTAGAGGAGCGCGTTGAATACGTCGCGGAGGTCGACTTTGGCCGGCTGCCCGGTGGGTCTGCGGTCGAGTCGGGCCTTTCTCCAGGCCGTCAACGTCGGCTCGATTAACCTCGATTCGTCAGCGGGGTTAGCCGGGAGTTCCTTGCCAAAGCTCCGGTACCAGCCACCTGACTCTTCGGTCCATGATGCCAGGGCCTCCAGAAAGCGATCGAGGGTGGAGTTCTCCCAGTCCTGCCCTCGATGGAGGTAGTCCTGGTGCAGGTCACGGATGAATGCAACCAGATCTTCACGACTGTGGATCTCGTCATCGGGGGCAAGGGGCCTCAGGGAACCGTAGCGCGCGAACGCGTGCCTGCTCGTATCCCGATCACAAGATCAGCGACAGAGTACGTGACCGTCCACACCCAGGCACATTTCAGGAGTCGCGGTGCGCAGCCGCCTCGAGCAGGCCGCGGGTCCGATTGGGCATCGCCTGCAAAAGTGATACAGCGGTATTGGCACGGACGACACCTTCGATGCCAAGCATCGTGTTGGCAATTCGGTACAGATCCCTCGTGTCCCGCGCGACGACCTTGGCGAGCAGGTCGGCCTCGCCGCTGGTCGCATGGACCTCCACGACCTCCGGAATCCTCTCCAGGAGGTTCGCTGCGCTGGCCCCCTCTCTCTGACTGATCGCGAGCGACACGAACGCGACGAGGGTGTACCCCATGGATTCCGGCGAAACCCGCTGGCTGAAGCCGAGCAGCACGTTCTCGCGCTCCATCCGCTGCAGACGCGCGTGCACGGTGTTGCGGGACACCTCGATCGCTTTGGCCAGCTGCAGGATCGTCGCGCCCGGATGGTCGTCAAGGGCAAGCAGGATACGGGCGTCGAGCGCGTCGATCGTCCTCATGCTTGTCATCCTTCCGTAAATCAGTGACTTGGGTGTGCATTCATCCCAGCATAGAGGGGAGGGCTTGTGAATCCATCCCGCCGCCTTCGACCATCGTCGTCATGACCCATCCCGCCATGCCCCTGACGCCCCTGCCTCGTGGTTCTGTTTCCGCGCTGCCGCCCTACGTGGCTGGACGGGCGGGGCAGTCCGAGACGCTCACGCCGCTCGCCTCCAACGAGAGCCACTACCTGCCGCTCCAGTCCGTTCTTGATGTCATTGCACGTTCCGGCGCGAACATCAACCGGTACCCCGACAGCGGGGCAACGGCCCTGCGTGAGCGCATCGCAGAGCACCTCGCAGTGCCGGCGGACGAAGTCGCGGCCGGGCCGGGCAGCGTCGGCGTGCTCCAGCAGATCATTGTCTCGTTGTGCGATCCGGGCGACGAGGTCGTCTTCGCCTGGCGCTCCTTCGAGGCCTACCCCCTCCTCGTAACCCTTGCTGGAGCACGCCCCGTCCCGGTGCCGCTCGGCCCCGACGAAGGACACGACCTTGAGGCGATGGCCGCGGCAATAACCGACCGCACGCGAATCGTCCTCCTGTGCACCCCCAACAATCCCACCGGAGTGCCGATCAGCCGCGCTGCTATCGAACGATTGCCGCACGTGCTTGTTGTACTCGACGAGGCCTACGTCGAGTACAACACCGACCCTGCCTCAGCCAACGGGATCGAGAGCTACCGAAATGGACAGAATGTATGCGTCCTGCGCACGTTCTCGAAGGCCTACGGCCTCGCTGGCCTGCGTGTCGGCTACGCGATCGCGCGACCGCCCATAGCCGAGGCGCTGAGGAAGACTGCCATTCCTTTTGGCGTGAGCGACTTGGCCCAGCGGGCCGCGATTGCCTCGCTCGACGCCGAGCGCGAAATGCGTGACCGGACAGCGCGGATCACTTCCGAACGCGATCGTGTCATCTCCCGTGCCCGCGCAATCGGCTGGGCTGTGCCCAATTCACAAGCTAACTTCATCTGGATCCGGGCCGATGAAGACCGCCGCCAGAAAATCACCAAGGCATTCGAGGAAGCCGCCATCCTCGTCCGCGGGTACACCGGCGACGGGGTCCGCGTGACGCTCGCCGATCCAGCTACCAACGACCGCGTACTGCGCGTGCTCGCCGAGATGACCGGCAACGGGGGCGCACAGTGACCGGCGACCTCACGCCCCCGACCATCGCGCCGACCAGACATCGCGTGATCGACGATGTGCAGGGGATCTTCACCGGAACCTTCATCGCATCCCTTGGACTCTTCCTTCTCGGAACCAGCGGAACTGTCACGGGCGGCACCGCCGGCCTCGCACTCCTGCTCAGCTACGCAATCGAACAGCCCCTCGGGACGATCTTCCTCGCGACCAACATCCCGTTCTTCGTGCTCGCCGTCTGGAAGAAGGGGTGGGACTTCACGATCCGCACTGCGCTGGCGGTTGGCGTTGTTTGCCTCATGGCCTCCGTCCACCCTGCTGAGATCACCAAGATCGACGTGAACCCGGCCTATGCCGCACTGGTCGGCAATTTGCTGGCCGGGATGGGGCTACTCGTCCTCTTTCGGCACCGCTCCAGCCTTGGCGGCTTCAATATCATCGCTCTGATCATCCAAGAACGGCTCGGCCTGCGCGCCGGGTACATCCAAATGATCCTTGACATGACCATCGTGGTTGCGTCTCTCGCCGTCGTCGAGCCGCTCAAGGTTGTGCTCTCCGCCACGGGCGCAGTCTTCCTCAACGCCGTTCTCGCCTTCAACCATCGGCCGGGCCGCTACACCGGAACATGACAAACACAGATCGCACCAGCGTCAAGCCCCACCTGTGGACCCTGGAACGAGTCGGCGCGGTCGTCACCTGGGCAACGGGGGTGGTGTTGTCGACAGGGTCCCTTGCATGATTGAGGTCTGTCCGGATTCATCCGGTGATGCCGAGGGCGGCCAGGGGCCTTCGCCAGTCGCGAGCGGTGTGACGTAGGGCGGTGGCGATGTTTGTGTGGCCGTCCTGGCGGTGGACGCCGACAGATGGCGAGGTTGCGCAGGCCGGCCATGATGCGCGGGAGATGGCCGACATGGATCTTGGAGTCGTCCTCGCGGTACGTGCGGTCGCGGACGTGGTGCAGCAGGTTTTCGATCTTCCAGTGCCCTCTTATCCAGTCGGCGAGCTGGGCGCCGGTAACCGCGCCGGGCGGCAGGCTGGTGATCAGGTAGACGCGCTCGATGGTGAGCTTGCCGCTGGTGTAGTCCTTCCTCCAGCGCACGACTTGAAGGGCCTGGCGGGCATCGGGGTAGTCGAGGTGGGCGAAGGCGGCGGTCTTCAGCCGTCTGATCTCCAGGCGGTGCTGGGCCCGGGTGCGGTCGTAGTGGTCGAGAGTGATCTCGCGCCAGGGCAGACGGCGGACGCGGTCGAACAGGCCGGGGTGGTTGGCCTTGACCTGGGCGATGTAGTGGGCACCGCGCTTGCGGAGGTAGGTGCCGTGAGCGTGCTGGGTGTGCAGCGCGTCGGCGGTGATGACCGTGGCGGTCGGGTCGATGCTGTCCAGCAGGGGCCGGAAGGTGGGGATCTCGTTGCTCTTGTCGGTGACCTGGCGCTGGGCCAGGACGTGGCCGGTGTGGTCCATCGCGGCGAGCAGGGTGACGTGCCCGGTGGCGCGGGTGCGCGAGCCGCGCAGGGCCGTGCCATCGACAGCGATCGCCCGCAGTCCGGGGCCGGCCGGGGTGGCGCGGGCGGTGAGGAAGGCACAGATCGCCCGTTGTCGGCGTACTCGCGTATGTCACCTGTACGCCGACACCGGTCCAGGGCGTCGCCGTCGAGCTGGCCGAGCAGGCGGCGCAGGGTGTGGGGGCGCGGGACGGACACGGTGCCGGAGAGCGGGTCGACGGGGCATCGACGCCCACTACCCCGACCACCCCGACGGCTGCAGCATCCACCAGCCGAGGCTGCAGCCCCGCTCGGAAGCGGAGATCGCGTTCATGGGCATCGGCCCCGGGGCCGGGCGCTGGCTCAAGGAAGCCGGACCCGCGGGCGCCACTCGCATCCGCGCCAAGATGGCCCGCGCGGTCGAGCTCGCCACCGTCCTGGGCAACGACAAAGTCGACCAGGCCCTCGGTCTGGCGGCCACGGCCGGGCGCTTCGCCGACGACGACCTGCTCTCGATCCTGGGACACATTGCGGACAGCAAGCCCGTCGGCGAGGTCGTCCGCGCGGACGAGGCCCACTCTGTCCAGAACGGAACCATCGACTGGCAAGCCCTGGGCCAGTAGGCAACGACTTCAAGGAAGTTGACGCACGACTCTGCGGTCAGTCGCCGACAAAAGCCTGCCCGACCCAGTCACCGCCGCAAGCGGCCGGGAGCCGGTCGAGTTCCGCCAGCAGCAGCGACACCTGCCGATGGTTGAAGACCGCATCCCCATAGGGAGTCAGGCCTCAGAGCATCGGGAACAGCCCCGGATTCAGATCACCGAAAGCGGAAGTCCACCGCAACCCGCCCTCGGCCCGGGCTATGACGTCGCCGCTGTCACCGCGCACCTGCATATCGATCACCCGTCGAGCCTATCGGCGCCAATCCTGACCGACGAAGGAATTAACGACCATGACGTTTCCCCAGGCCCCGGCCCTGCCCGAGGAGCTCGACAAGCTCATGCGCCGCATGCGCCTGCCCTATATGCGCAAAGCAGCCCCGGACGTCCTGGCCACCGCCCGAGCCCAACGCTGGGACCCCGCCGCGGTGTTGCGGCTGCTGATATCCGAGGAGGTCACCGGCCGCGACGCCGCCACCCGGCGTCTTCGCCGCCACTCGGCGAACTTCCCCACCGGCAAGACCCTGGGCTCCTGGCGGGCCGAGGACTCGACCATCCCCGAACCGACCCAGAACTCCCTGATCACCCGGGTCTGTACGCTCACCGGTGTAATTGATGATCATGGAAGAGACATCAAGTGACTGACACCGTGACCGAGTCCGCGACCGCCGATGACCAGGCGGAACCGTCGTTGGAGAGTGCGGCGGTCGAGCAGAAGCTCATCGAGCAGCTCGTCGCGCAGGCCCGGAGCAAGGGTCTGCAGCTGACCGGCGAGGGCGGGCTGCTGCAGCAGCTGACCAAGACGGTTCCCCACGCTTCGATCAGGTGCAGGTGGCTGACCGCCGACATCTGTGGCGCAACCGTCTGGCAGCGTGCTGGGGAGAGAAAGGGCTGCATGTGAGCAGTTGGTACTCAATCCACCTGACCGGAGTTCTTCTAGCCTGGATTCATGAAAACAAAGGTTTTGATCGTTGCCGCCGTGGTTACGGGCGGATTGGCGTTCGTTTCCCTGGGTGCAACTGGCAGTCAGGCTGCGGCGGGGACGGTAACCACACCGATAATCCTGGACAGTTCGACCGTTCTCCATTCCGGTGAGGTCTCTGCGACTGCGAACTGTCCTACGGGGCGCCGCGTCACAGGCGGGGGTTTCAGGGTCCTCTCACTCAACGAGGCCGACGGCACCTGGGTCACCGATTCCGTCACCCACGTGCACTACTCCGCACCCGTGTCCACAGGAAGTGGGTGGACCGCCAAGGTCGACAATGGGGCGGCGAACCAGCGGTGGAAGCTCCGCGTCCTGGCCATCTGCGAGAGCTGAGGGCGCATACTGCAGTTCCTCACCCGATTCGCATACCTCCGTGATCAAGGTGTTGCGACGACCAGTTGAGTCCGCCGAGTACATGACGCAACCCTGCTCCAGGCCGCCACGCCCGGCCGCCATCCGCAAGGCGGCGACCGGCAGCTCGGCGCGGTGGTGGTCGGCCATCGCCCAACCGACCACCTCGCGCGTCGCGAGATCGATACAGGTCGCCAGATACAACTTCCCTTCCAGCGTGCTGAGTTCAGTCATGTCGCCGACGAGCCGCATCCCGGGCCGGGGCGCGGTGAAGTCCCGGCCGATCAGGTCGAGCGCGAACACCGCCCGCTTCGCCTGCCGGGTCAGGCCCCGCCGCCGGCGGCGGGTGATCCCGACGATCCGGTGCTTGCGCATCAGCCGCTCGATCTTCTTGGAGTTCACCACCCGCCCGGCCCGCCGCAGGGCGGCGTGGACCCGCGGGGCCCCATAGGCACCGCGAGATCCGGCGTGCAGCACCCGGATCTCGTCCACCAACAACTCCTCGGCCCGCTCCCGCACCGCCCGGGCCGGCCGCGACGCCCGGTGCGCGTAGTAGGTGGAACGGGGCACTCCCAGCACACGGCACAGAAACGCAACACTGTGACCTGCAGGATCACCCTCCGACGCCTTCTCCGCATCGATGAAACGACACCGTGCCACGGTGTCTACCTCATCTTGTCCTGAGCGAAGAAGGCGGTCGCTTTTCCCAGAACCTCGATCGTGGCCTCCTGCTCGCGGACCTTCCGCCGCAGCCGGACCAACTCCTCACGCTCCGCAGTGGTCAACGCCCCGGCGGGCCCCTCACCGCGGTCGACCTTCGCCTGCTTCACCCACCCGCGCAGCCCTTCCGGACTCACTCCCAGATCCCTCGCGACCTCGGTGACCGTCTTCTCCGAGGACAACGCCAAGGCGACCGCGTCCCGCTTGAACTCGGCCGTGTACCGCTTACTCATGTTGCTCTTGCTACTCACTACCTGTGACTGCTTCCTCCGGGACCATCCGTCCCACTATCAAGCTGTCCGGCCGGCAGGGGGAACCTCAGTCCGTGACTTCCCCTTGATGTTGGACACCTGGACACTGGGACATGAGGTTCCAGAGGAAGTAGTGCCAGGTGGGAAGCAAAAGCAACCGCAGCAGGCGGTACTCGGAGGAGTTCAAGCGCGACGCGGTCGCGCTGGTCCGCTCGTCCGGCAAGACCGTCACCGAGGTGGCCCGGGAGATCGGGGTCAGCGCCGAGGGCCTGCGGAACTGGGTCAAACAGGACATGATCGACCGCGGGCAGGGGGCGCCGGGCGAGCTCACAAGTGTGGAGCGGGAGGAACTGCGTCGGCTGAGGCGGCAGAACCGTGAGCAGGCCGAGACGATCGAGGTGCTGCGAAAAGCGGCGGTCTTCTTCGCGAAGGAGAGCGATCGATGAACGACGTGTATGCGTTCATCGAGGCGGAGAAGACCACCCACCCAGTCGCTCTGATGTGCCGGCTGCTGAAGGTGGCCCGCTCCTCCTTCTACTCCTGGATGGCCGGAGCCGCCCGCCGGGCCGCCGACGACGCCCTGGCCCACGAGATCACCGTCTTGCACATCGCCTCCCGGTGCACCTACGGGGTGCCGCGCATCCACGCCGAGCTTCGCAGGCTGGACCGGCGGGTCAACCGCAAGCGAGTGGAGCAGATCATGCGTGAGCGCGACATCTGCGGGGTGACCCGGTGCAAGCGCCGGTCGTTGACCCGTCCGGCGAAGAAGGCGGTGCCCGCTCACGACCTGATCGGCCGCGACTTCACGGCCGCCGCCCCGGAGCGGAAACTGGTCAGTGACATCACCTACATCCCCCACCGACGAGGGCTGGCTGTATCTGGCGACCTGGCTGGACCTGGCGACCCGCGAGATCGTCGGCTACTCGATGGCCGACCACTCGCTGAATGTGAGACAGAGCCGTCAAGTTAACAATCCCAAGTGACCCTGATCGCCTCCATCTTGGCCTCATCGCAGTGTGATGGTACGAATGGCACCCAGGGTGAGCAGCGCTACGATGGCTGCGATTCCTAGTGCTGTGCTCACGATCGGGAATGCGTCGCCGAGAGTGAAACCGCCGGAGCCTGCTAGGAGTTGTCTTCAAATGTCACGCCCACATCAGGAGCGAGGCGAGGGTGACGGCTGCCTGATAGGACTCGGCGGT
>NZ_JBMNDR010000108.1:0-27653 GCF_052543235.1 Streptomyces sp. SAS_272
GATGGAGTGCATCCCGTAGGTGTTCATGTAGTACGGGAAGCGCGAGGAGCAGCCGATCCCGGAGACGAAGACGATGTTCTCCTTGGCCAGACCCAGCTCCGGCATGAAGCCCTGCACCGCGGCGAGGATCGCGTAGTCGCCGCAGCCCGGGCACCATCGCACCTCCTGGTCCGACTTGAAGTCCTTCATGGACTGCCGGGCCTCGGCCTTGGGCACGAGCGGGAGGAGGGTCCGTGTGGTGTCCCGGGTTCCTTCCGGCGTGGTCGTGTCAGCCATTGACGGTCTCCTTGAGGGCGGTGGCGAGCTGCTCCGCTTTGAACGGCATGCCGTTGACCTGGTTGTGGGAGTGGGCGTCCACGAGGTACTTCGCGCGGATGAGGGTGGCGAGCTGGCCGAGGTTCATCTCGGGGACGATCACCTTGTCGTAGCGTCGCAGGATCTCGCCCAGGTTCTGCGGGAAGGGGTTGAGGTGGCGCAGGTGGGCCTGTGCGATGGGCGTCCCGGCGGTGCGCAGCGTGCGGACGGCGGCGGTGATCGGGCCGTAGGTGGAGCCCCAGCCCAGCACCAGGGTCCGGGCGGCGTGCGGGTCGTCGACCTCGAGGTCCGGGACGTCGATGCCGTCGATCTTGGCCTGGCGGGTGCGGACCATGAAGTCGTGGTTGGCCGGGTCGTAGGAGATGTTGCCCGTGCCGTCCTGTTTCTCGATCCCGCCGATGCGGTGCTCGAGACCCGGCGTGCCGGGGATCGCCCAGGGGCGCGCCAGAGTGCGCGGGTCACGCTTGTAGGGCCAGAACACCTCGGTTCCGTCGGCCAGGGTGTGATTGGGGTGCTGGGCGAACTGGGTGCGCAGGTCGGGGAGTCGGCCGGCGTCGGGGACGCGCCAGGGCTCGGAGCCGTTGGCCAGGTAGCCGTCGGAGAGCAGGAAGACGGGGGTGCGGTAGGCGAGGGCGATACGTGCTGCCTCCAGGGCGGCGTCGAAGCAGTCGGCGGGGGTGCGCGGGGCCACGATCGGCACCGGGGCCTCGCCGTTGCGGCCGTACATCGCCTGGAGCAGGTCCGCCTGTTCCGTCCTGGTGGGCAGGCCGGTGGAGGGGCCGCCGCGCTGGATGTCCACGATCAGCAGGGGCAGTTCGAGTGAGACCGCCAGGCCGATCGTCTCCGACTTGAGCGCCACGCCCGGACCGGACGTCGTGGTGACGGCCAGACTCCCGCCGAAGGCCGCGCCCAGCGCCGCGCCGATCCCGGCGATCTCGTCCTCGGCCTGGAAGGTGCGCACGCCGAAGTTCTTGTGCTTCGACAGCTCGTGCAGGATGTCCGAGGCCGGCGTGATCGGATACGAGCCCAGGAACAGCGGCAGATCCGCCTGCCGGGAGGCCGCGACCAGACCGTAGGACAGGGCCAGGTTCCCGGAGATGTTGCGGTAGACGCCGGCCGGGAAGGCCTGCGCGGCCGGCGCGACCTCGTAGGACACCGCGAAGTCCTCGGTCGTCTCCCCGAAGTTCCAGCCGGCCCGGAACGCGGCGATGTTGGCGGCCGCGATGTCGGGCCTCTTCGCGAACTTCGACCTCAGGAACTTCTCGGTGCCCTCGGCGGGCCGGTGGTACATCCACGACAGCAGACCGAGCGCGAACATGTTCTTGCTGCGCTCGGCCTCCTTACGGGTGAGGTCGAACTCCTTGAGCGCCTGGACGGTGAGGGTGGTCAACGGGACCGGATGCGTGCGGTAGCCGTCGAGGGAGCCGTCCTCGAGGGGAGACGTCGCGTAGCCGGCCTTCGTCATCGCCCGTGGGGTGAACTCGTCGGTGTCGACGATGACTTCGGCGCCGCGTGGGACGTCGGCGATGTTCGCCCTCAGTGCGGCCGGGTTCATCGCGACCAGGACGTCGGGGGCGTCACCGGGGGTGAGGATGTCGTGGTCGGCGAAGTGCAGCTGGAAGGAGGAGACGCCGGGCAGGGTTCCTGCGGGGGCGCGGATCTCGGCGGGGAAGTTCGGCAGTGTGGACAGGTCGTTGCCGAACGAGGCCGTCTGTGAGGTGAAGCGGTCGCCGGTGAGCTGCATGCCGTCGCCGGAGTCACCCGCGAACCGGATGACGACCCGGTGCAGACGTCGCACGTCCTTGCGCCGGGTCGCCCTCTGCGCGGCGGGTGCTTCGTTGACCGTGGACATGGTTGTTCCCCTACGTGTCGTTTTCGCAGATGGGGGCGGTGCGGGTGCGGGAGGCGCCGGCCTCGGCGACGGGCGCCCGGCGCGGATCCGGGGCCGGGGGGGCGTGGGGTCACGAGGCCCATGCCCCGGGGGCCCTGAAGCCCTCGGCCGGTCGCCGTCCGCGGGTCGGCGCCGTCCGGCCGGCCGGGCCTGCCGGGGTGTGCGGCCGGCGGCCGGCGCTCGCGGTGCGCGCTCGGACCGCGAGGGCGGCGGCGAGCGCCGCGACCTCCTCCAGGGTGGGGTTGCCGCGCAGGATCCGCAGGGAGGCCTGGGCGAGGGCCTGCGCCGTGGCGGGGGCGGGGTCGTCCCTCCCGGCGCTCACAGGGGCAGGTTCCCGTGCTTGCGTCCCGGCAGCGGCACGTGTTTGGAGCGCAGCATGGACAGGGCGGCGATGAGCCGGGACCGGGTGTCCGCGGGGTCGATCACGTCGTCCACGAGGCCGCGCTCGGCCGCGTAGTACGGGTGCATGAGCTCGGTCTCGTAGTCCTTGATCTTCTGTGCGCGGACGGCGTCGGGGTCGTCGGCGGCGGCGATCTCCCGGCGGAAGATCACGTTGGCGGCGCCCTCGGCGCCCATCACGGCGATCTCGTTGGAGGGCCAGGCCAGCGCGATGTCGGCGCCGATCGAGCGGGAGTCCATCACGATGTACGCGCCGCCGTAGGCCTTGCGCAGGACGAGGGAGATGCGCGGCACGGTGGCGTTGCAGTAGGCGTAGAGCAGTTTCGCGCCGTGCCGGATGACTCCGCCGTGTTCCTGGTCGACGCCCGGCAGGAAGCCGGGCACGTCGACGAGGGTCACCAGCGGCACGCTGAAGGCGTCGCAGAACTGGACGAAGCGTGCGGCCTTCTCGGAGGCGTGGATGTCGAGGACGCCGGCGAGGGCGGCGGGCTGGTTGGCGACGATGCCGACGACCTGGCCGTCCAGGCGGGAGAACGCGCAGACGACGTTCTGCGCCCAGTTGCCGTGGACTTCGAAGTACTCGCCGTGGTCGACGATCTCGGCGATCACCTCGCGCATGTCGTACGACTGGTTGGGCTGGGCGGGGACGAGGTCGAGGAGGCGGTCGCAGCGGCGGTCCGCGGGGTCGTCGGCGTCGGCCGGCGGGGGCAGTTCGCGGTTGTTCGAGGGCAGGTACGACAGCAGGTAGCGGACGTCTTCGAGGCAGCTCTCCTCGGTGTCGTAGGCGAAGCCGGCGACGCCGGAGACGGCTGCGTGGCTGTCGGCGCCGCCGAGCCGTTCCTGGGTGACGTGTTCGCCGGTCACGGCCTGCACCACGTCCGGTCCGGTGATGAACATCTGCGAGGTGCCGCGGACCATGAACACGAAGTCGGTGAGGGCGGGCGAGTAGGCGGCGCCTCCGGCGCAGGGGCCGAGCACGACGGAGATCTGGGGGATGACTCCGGAGTTGCGGACGTTGCGGGTGAAGATGCCGCCGTATCCGGCGAGCGCGGTGACGCCTTCCTGGATGCGGGCGCCGGCGCCGTCGCACAGGCCGACGACGGGGGCGCCGGCGGCCTCGGCGAGGTCCATCACCTTGTGGATCTTCGCCGCGTGGGCTTCGCCGAGTGCGCCGCCGAAGACGCGGAAGTCGTGGGCGTAGGCGAAGACGGTGCGGTCGTGCACCCGGCCCCAGCCGATGACGACGCCGTCGCTGTGCGGTTTTTTGAACTCCAGGCCGAATCCGGTGGCCCGGTGTCGGCGCAGTCCTTCGATCTCGACGAACGTGTCTTCGTCGAAGAGGAGCCGCAGGCGTTCGTGGGCGGTCAGTTTGCCTTTGGCGTGCTGGGCCCGGGTGGCGTGCTCGCTGGGTCCGCGGGCCACCTGCTCGCGCAGGGCGACGAGTTCGGCGGTGCGCTCGCGCAGCGAGGTGGGGCGGGTCGTCGCGGGTTCCGGCGGCGCCTGCGCACCCCTCACCGGCCTTTCGTCGGTCATGCTCAATGGAGGCCCCTCTTCGACACGGGTGCGCCGGTTGGGTGGGTGGCGCGGCACCGAGCGTCGATCCGCCGCCTAAAGCCGGGGTTGTGCGAGCTCGCCGGTCCTTGCGGGGGCCTTCGGGGCGGGTGCGCCGGGGCGCGGGTCGCGCAGGAGGAGCAGTGCGGCGGCGGTGAGCAGGGCCGGGAGCAGTGACATCGCGGCCAGGACGCCCCATTGGGCGGTGGCGCTCTGCGGGGCCGCCTGTCCGGTGTCGGAGGGCGTGTAGCCGAACGGCTGGAGTGCGGTCAGGGCGACCAGGAAGGGTCCGGCGGCGATGCCGAGGGCCTCGGCTGCGCTGAACAGTCCGGACAGCGCGCCGACGCGGTTGCGGCCGGTGCGCGCGGTGTCGTGGGCCGTGGTCTCGGCCAGCATCGCGTAGAGGAAGAGGAGTTGGCCGGCGTGCGCTGTGCCGATGACGAGCAGCACGGCGGGCGCGTACGGCGCGGGCAGGGCGGGCGCGGCGGCCAGCAGCAGGCAGCCGCCGGCGAAGAGGGCGCAGGCCGTGCGCAGTCCCGCGCGGTGTCCGCGGCGGGCGGCGAAGCGGGTCCACAGGGGGACGACGAGCAGGTTGGGCAGGACGAACGCGGCGACGAGCAGGGGTGTCAGATCGGGGTCGTGCAGGATGTGCTCGGCGAAGTACGGTCCCGCGGCGAGCAGGCAGCCGGTGGCGGCCATCTGCAGGGTCGTCGTGCGCAGCAGGGCGGCGAAGGCGGGGATCTCGCGCAGCAGGGCGAGCCGGTGCGCGGGGCGGGCGCCGTGCGCCGTGCGGGGCGGGGCGGGGGGTGCGGGCGAGGGGGCGGCCGCCGGCGGGCTCGGTGGGGTGGCCGGCGTTGCGGTGTGGGGGGTGGGCGGGCCCGCGCGGCGCGTGTGCGCGGGGCCGAAGGTGACGGCCAGGGCTCCGGCGGCCATGACGGCGGCGCCGAACAGGCCGGCCCAGCGGTGTCCGGCGAGGCTGCCGCCGTCCGCGTCGGCGATCGCGGGTCCGGCCGAGCCGATGGTCAGGGCGGCCACGGCGATGCCTGCCACCCGGCCGCCGACCAGCCGGGTCCGCTCGCGCGGGCTGTCCGCGAGGTCGGCGGGGAGCGCGGCGTAGGCGGCCTGGAAGAAGGCGAAGGCCGTGGCGGTGAGGAGGAATCCGAGGCCTGTCCAGGCCGCGCCCGCGGCGCCGTCGGTGACGCCCGCGAACATCGCGGCGAATCCGGCGGCGGCGCCGAGGCCGCCGGTCAGGATGTGGCGTCGTCTGCTGCCCCGTCTGGCGTGGGTGCGGTCGCCGGTGCGGCCGGCGTGGGGGGTGAGCAGCACCGCCCACGCTTTGGGGATCAGGACGACGCACCCGGCGAGGGCCGCGCCCACGCCGAGGGTGTCGGTGAGGTAGGGGAGCAGCAGGAGCCCTGGGAGCGTCGTGAACGCGCCAGTCACCAGGGCCCCGCAGGCATAGCCGATTCGCAGCCGGACGCTGCTGGGGGTGGGCACTTTCACTCTCCGCGGGATAAGGAATCGGGCACGCAAGAACGCGACCGAGGGTGTGCGCGGGGCGGCCGGTGCGCCAGTCGGGGTTTCCCCTGAGAGGAACTCGAGGAGCGCGGGTGGAGCGGAGAGCGTGAAAGGTTCAGGTAAAGCATGCCCGCATCTGTTCGCATCTGTTCTCCCTTCAGATGTCAAAGCATTCGGGAGACCTTCGCTGTCCGTGTCGTGGGGCCGTTCAGGGTTCTCCCCGACATTTCGGCAGGGCTCCGCGCCCGGGGCGGACTTTCTGCCAGGCAAGGTGTGGACAGCGGCCGCGACTTGGCCGGCTCCTCGGGGTGGGCCACTCTTTCCTGGCGGATATTCGCGCAAGGAGGTTGTCGTGCCGGAAGCGGCGCCAGTGCCTGGAGCAGCGGCCCGGCTCGGGGGTCCGGTGTTCCTGCGGGATGCCGAACTCGGCCTGCTGCGGGGGTGGTTGACCCTGTCCGGGCAGAGCCCGCAGGTGGTGCGGGTCAGCGGTGAGCCGGGGGCCGGCAAGTCCCATCTGCTGCGTCGCCTGGCCCGCTCGGCCCGGCGGGACGGCTGGACGGTCGCGGCGGGCCGGATCCCGCGCGGCGGCGGAACGCGTCCGCTGGAGGTGGTCGTGGACGCGCTGGACGACGTCCTGGCCCGGGCCGACGGCTCGCTGTTCGAGCAGCTCGGCGCGGCGGCCACCGGGCGGCTGGCGGCGGTCTTCCCCTCGCTGCACGGCCCGCAGGCGGCCGACGGAACGGCCGGCGGGTCGGCCGGCGGGGCCGGCGGGTCGGCCGGCCACTACGGCCTGTTGCGGGCGCTGCGCGCCGTCGTCGCCCAACTGGCTTCGGGCCGGGGCCTGTTGCTGGTCCTGGACGACGCGCACCGGGCCTGCGCGCTCACCACGGACTTCATCGAGTACCTGGTGCGCTGTCCGCCGAGGGCCCCGGTGCTGACCGTCTTCGCGCACCGTGCGGTCCCCGCGGACCGGCATCTGACGGCCCTGGCCTACGAGGCCCCGAACCTGCACCATCTGCGTCTCGCGCCGCTGCCCGACGACCGGATGCGGGCGCTGCTGCCCGCGGGGCCGGGCCCGGTGGCGGCGGCCGTGGCGCTGCGTGACGCGGGCGGGGTGCCGGGGCTGCTCGGCGACGCGGGCGCGGGCGGGCCGTCGTGCGGCGCGGACGGGGCGGGCGGCGGCGTGTACAGCGTGCTCGAAGTGGCCACCGGTGTGCCGCCGTCGGCCGCCGCGGCGCGGGGGCTCGATCTGCACTGTCTGTCCTCGCTGGGCTGGCGCACCGCGTGTGCGGCCGCCGTGGTCGGCGATGCGTTCCTGCCGTCGGTGGTCGCGGCGACGGCCCAGCTTCCCGAGTCCGACGTGCTGTGCGCTCTGGACGCGCTGCACGCCGAGAGTCTGGTGGTGCCGGACGCGCACGGGCGGCGTTTCCGCTTCGTCCGGCCGGCCGTCAGGGCCCGGATCCACCATGCGTCGGGGGCGGGCTGGCGGCACGCGGCCCGCCTGCGGGCGGTCGCGGCGCTGCGCGCGGCCGGGGAGACGCTCGCGCTGGCGGCGCATCTCGTCGACTCCGAGGTCCTGACGGCGCACGACGCGGGGGTGCTGGCCGAGGCGGCGCGGGAGACGCTGTGGCGCCAGCCGGCCCGGGCGGCGCGGGCGCTGGCCCGGGCCGGTGCGGTGCTGGGCGATCCGGTGGCGCCGGCGCTGTGGCGGGCCGAGGCGCTGGTGCTGGCCGGGCAGCCGGGTGCGGCCGAGCGGCTGTACGCCGCGACGTGGCACCGGCTGCCGGCCGGGGCGGACCCGACCGTCGCGGACGCGGTGCTGTGGCGGGTGCGCGGGCTGCGCGGGCTCGGCAGGTACGCGCAGGCGGGGGCGCTGCTCGACGCGCAGCCGTGCGACGTGGCGGCGGGCGACGGGGGGCGGGCGGTGCGGGCCGAACGGCTGGCGCTGGCCGTGGAGATGGCTCAGCTCGGCGTGCCCGCCGAGGCAGGGGCGGTGGAGCGCGCCGTGCGGGCGGTGTCCGAGGACGTCGAGGCGGGGCCGGGGCTCGCGGTGGCCGCTCTGCTCGGGGCCGCGCACGCGCTGGGCGGCGCGACCGCCGCGGCGCGGGATGCGGCCGATCGCGCGGACCGGGCGCTGGGCGCGGGCGCGGGTGCGGCGGGAGCGGACGCGGGCGGGGCGCCCGTCGGGGGGACGGCGGGCGGCGCGGCGCAGGGCGCGCGCTGGGTCGACCGTCTGGAGGCCTGCCGGTGGCTGGGCGAGACGGAACTGCGTCTGGGCATGCCCGGCCGGGCCGCGCTTCGATTCGAGCGAGGACTGCGCGCGGCTCTTTTCCTCGGCCACGGGCATGCCATTGCCCCGTTGGCTCTCGGTCTCGCGCGCACCCGCAGGGAATGCGGAGACCAGGACGCCGCACAATTCTCGGGCGAACTCGCGGCCGCCGTCTCGGCCGGCCACGGTAATTCATGGATGCTTTCCTTCGGGCACGGGATCGCCGAGGAAAAGAAAGGCCGCTCTTCCGGGCGGCCCGAAAATTCTCCGCTCGCGGCGGCGAGCGCCCGGGAGACGGAAATCGCTCATCTGGTTTCCGCCGGATACACGAACCAGCGCATTGCCGCTCACCTCGGCATCAGCACGAAAACCGTCGAAACGCACATGAGCCGGATATTCAAGAAACTCGGAGTAAATTCTCGGGCAGAAGTCGCTCATGCGGTCGGCCGCAGCGGGGCCGGGCCGGGCGTCCCGTAGGCGGCCGGGAACGGCCGGATACCGCCGCCGCAGCGGGCCGGCGGCGGCGGACGGCAGCGCCCCGCCGCACGGCGCACAGGCGCCGTACAGCGGGGCGTTATGAGCGGCATCGCGTGGAAGGGGGGTCCGGGAGCCGGCCTCGGACTCCACCGTCTCCCCCAGGCCCGGCGGCTGTCCGAAGCCGCGCCGGGCGGGGTGTCGTGCGCCGGACCGCTGCGGTCACGGGCAAGCGGAACCCCACTGGTCGTCTTCCGGGCACATCGAGGTATCCCCCTTCAGTACCACGTTGAGGCTCGACAGGCCGACCGACACATCCGGAGTTGACGCCTCCGCCAAACCTGAACCAAGACTTCCCAAAATCACAAACGACGCGCACACGGCCGCTGCCGTTTTGGCGAACATGCCCTTGTTCATCGTTGCCCCCTATTTATGCCTGGCTTCTCCACGTAGAAGACTGCCCTGCCGCTCCAGCCGCTTCCAAGCGATTCTCGATGACGTAAAGTTGCATGACAGCTTTTCTCTTTGCGTACGGGGGTGCGACAACGTAATGCATGAAGGTTCTCTTTCCGGGCCGAACTCCAACGAACTCGACGGCATATGCGCGACCGCTTACCAGAAGGCGGTCACACTCGGGCGGTTCGACCGCGAGCAGATCGCCCGTGCGCTGGGCACGTCGCTCGAGGTGGCCGTGCGGGTCGAGCAGACCCTGACGGAGTTCAGCCTGCTGCATCCGATGCCGGGCGAGCCCGAGACCCTCGTGCCGGTCAGCCCCGAGGCCGCGGCGGCCGATCTGGTGGGGCCGACCGAGCAGCAGATCCACGAGCTGCAGCAGGCGGTCACCGACGTGCGCACCCGGATGCGCTCGCTGCAGCCCGCCTACTTCGAGTCCCGCAGGCGCCGCAACCAGGCCGAGGCGTTCGACGTGATCAGCGACATCCGGGTCCTGCAGGCCATGCTCGACGACTGGGGAGCGCGCTGCCGCACGGAGATCCTCACCGCGCAGCCGGGCGGTCCCCGCCCGCCCCGGTATCTGGAGAACGCGCGCCCGCTCACCCTGGCCCGGCTGGCGCGCGGCGTACGGGTGCGGCATCTCTACCAGCACACCGTGCGCAGCGACCTGACGACGACGTCGTACATCCGCGCGGTGGCCGCGGCGGGCGCCGAGGTGCGCACCACGGACGAGCTGATCGACCGCATCATCATCTACGACCGGGAGGCGGTCTTCCTGCCCGAGCACGTCGAGGACCGGCCGCCGGGCGCCGTCGTCGTGCGGGAGCCGACCCTCGTGGCGTTCCTGTGCAAGGTGTACGAGCATCTGTGGGACACCGGCACGGCGTTCACCCCGGGCGCCACGGCGCAGACCCCCGTCGCCGACGACCTGAAGCGGTCGATCATCAAGCTGATGGCCCAGGGCCACAAGGACGAGCTGGTCGCGCGCCGCCTGGGCATGTCGGTGCGCACCTGCCGGCGGTACATCTCGGAGATCATGGAGCAGGTGGAGTCCTCCAGCCGGTTCCAGGCGGGCGTCAACGTGGCGCTGGTCGGGCTTCTCGACGAGGGCGGGCCCGGCCTGCCGGCGGAGTAGGTGCCGCGCAGCAAGCTGTCAGCGGGCAGGGCTGGCCGGGCGTGGCCGAAACCGTGCACCCTCGACGCATCGTGTGCGAGCACGGTCCGTACCGAAGGGGGAGAGTATGGAGCGCGCGCCCGGCGCAGGCCGGCGGCGGACGGCGGGGACCGTCCGGCACCTCGTCCACCGCCCGCGGTCCTGGCTGCATCCCGTCGCCCCGGCGCCGGACATCGAGGAGGAGTTCGTCCTGGCCGGCGAGCTGGCCGACGGGCTGGGGCCGTTCGGCGAGCGGGCCGGCCGCCACCACGATCTGCGGTCGGCCGCCGAGATGGTCCGCGAGGCAGGCGAGTTCATCGGTCACACGCACTTCGGCGTGCCCGCGGCCCGCGTCGGCGTCTTCTACCGCTTCGACCTGCGCGCCGACGACGTCGCGCCCTGGCGGGTGCGGCCCTCCCCCGCCCCCCTGGACCTGCATCTGCGCGTGCGCCCCGACAAGGTGGTCGACGGCGTGCCCCGGGTCCTGGAGTTCGCCATCGCCCCGCGCATCGACGACGTGCCGTGCGGCAGCGGGAGCGCGAGCGTGGTGTTCCTGGCGCCGACGGTGCACCGCAGCCACCGGGAGCGCTCCCGGGCGGCGCTGGCCGCGGCGGCGGACGCCGCCGCCACGCGGACCGCGACCGGGCCGGGCGCCCGCGTCGCCCCGGCCGACGTGGGGCGCCGCCTCGTCGACGACGTCCTGCTGCACCACCCGGCGACGCCGTGCCCGGGACAGCTGGCCGTGGACGTGGCGCTGCCGCCCAGCGGCGCCCCCGCGCACGCCCTGCTCCTGGAGGCGGTCCGCCAGACGGCGCTGCTGACGGCCTGGCGCGCGTACGCCCTCAAGCCGGCGCACAGCACTCTGGGCGCCCTGCGCGTGCACTTCCGCGGCTACGCGGACCCGCAGCTGCCGATGCGCTGCACGGCCGTGTGGGACCGGCTCGGCAAGGACGCCGACGGGCGGCGTCTGACGCCGGTCACGCTGAGCCTGGTCCAGGCCGGCAGCGCCGTCCTGGAGGCCACGGCGTCCGTGGTGGAGGACCTGTGACCGGGAGTCAGTCGTGCGGGCACGCCCCGCTGAGCGCCTCGTTGAGGGCCGCGACGGCGTCGGCGTCGAGCATGGTGGTGATCTCGGCGTCCAGGGTGCGGCCGAGCCCCGCGTCGTAGACGGCGGTGCTGACGCAGAACTCGAGGCCGTCGCTGCCGAGCACATAGGTGCAGAACGTCCACTCGTCGCCGGTGCCCGGGGTGCCGTCGGGGCGGTGCACCTGGGTGGGCCGGCCGTCGGGGCCGAACCCGAACTCCGTGAACCGGAACTGCAGCCCCTGCCCGATCGCCTTGCTGTACGCCTCCTTCAGGGTCCACAGCCGCACCAGGCTCGGGTCGCGCTCGTGCAGCGGCAGCCGGGACACGGTGAGGCGTTCGTGCGGGGTGCAGATCTGCCGGTCCAGGCCGCGGCTGTAGATACGGCGGTCCGAGCGCTCCGCGTCGACGCCGATCAGGCCCCGTGTCGTCAGCCCGACCAGCAGCAGGTCGTCGGTGTGGCTGAGGCTGATGTCGATCTGGTCGCAGCCGCGCAGATAGGGCCGGCCGGTCGGCCCGTACATGAGCTCCAGGTCGCGGGCGTCGGCGCGCAGCGCGGCGGCGGCGGCGTACTTCAGCAGGCGGCGGGAGGCCGCGTACCGGCCGCGCATGTCCTCGTGGGTGATGTCGCGGTAGCGGGCCCAGTCCCGTCCGAGCACGGCGCGCAGTTCGGCGCCGTCGGGGTTCTGCGGCCGCCAGTCGGCGAGGCGCCCGTGGACCAGCGCGGTGCCGTGCGTGCGCAGGTCCTCGCGCACGTCGGACCAGTCGGTGTGCACCGTGGTCGACGCGATGGGCTTCCCCAGCGACCGCGTGGCGGGGCCTGTCGGGGCGGTCATGGCCGGTCCTCGCGGTCGGGGCGGGTGAGGGCGTGGACCTCGCGCAGTCCGCGGGCCTGCAGCACGCGGGCGACGGGCACCCGCCGGCCGGTCTCGCGTTCGATGAGCGTGACGAGGCGCAGCAGGTGGACGGAGTCCCAGGAGGGCAGGGCGTCGAAGTCGGCCGCCGCCTCCTGTTCGCTCAGGTCGAGGCCGAGCTCGTCGCGGAGCAGGGCGACGAAGCCGGCGAACTCATCCCAGGGGCGTGTGGCGCTCATCCGCCGTCCCTCCCAGTCGGACCTCGAGGGTCAGGTGGCCCGGCCGGTCCGGGAGCCGGCCGAGGTCGTGGCGGAACCATCGCTCGCGGCCGGCGCCCGGCTCCTCGGTGAAGCCCATCGAGGGGTAGAAGCCGCTCGCCGCGGCGTTGGCGGGCGTGGCCCGGTAGCGGGCCCTGACCCGGGGCAGTCCCCGGGAGCGGGCGTGTTCGAGGACGGCGGTGAGGCAGCCGTCCTCGACGCCGCGGGCCAGGGCCCGGCAGCTGAGCATCATGTTGTCGATGCACAGGCCGTCGTCCTCGTCGCGGGTGAGCAGCGCGCCGACCAGGCCGCTGTCGCCGAAGCGGTCGCGGACCCGTACGGCGAGCACCCGGCGGGCCGGGTCGGCGGCCATCTCGGCGAGTTCGGCGGCCTGCAGCCGCTCGCCGGTGAGGTTGAACCGGTTGGTGCGCAGGGAGAGCTGGCACACGCGTGCGGTCTCGGCCGGGCCCGGCGGCGCGACGTGCACGACGATGCCGAGGTCGTGCAGGTACTCCTCGTACGTGC
This sequence comes from Streptomyces sp. SAS_272, assembly GCF_052543235.1. Classification (NCBI taxonomy): domain Bacteria; kingdom Bacillati; phylum Actinomycetota; class Actinomycetes; order Kitasatosporales; family Streptomycetaceae; genus Streptomyces; species Streptomyces sp. SAS_272. The sequence goes on from NZ_JBMNDR010000108.1 coordinate 12,743, forward strand.
CCGCGCCCTGGCGCAGTTCGTCGCGGGCGGCGGCCTGCCGGTAGCGGGCGGTGCGGCGCCGGTCGTCGTCGGTGACGTGCGGGGTGTCGAACCAGGCGTCCCGCAGCAGCGCCTCCGTGTGCAGCGCGGGTTCGCCGCCGAGCGCGACGACGGGGGTGCCGGGCAGGCTGCGGCGGATCAGGGCGCGCTCGTGGGGCGAGTCGTCGGCGAGGACGAGCGCGTCGGCGGCGATGCCGAGGTGGCGGGCGATGTCGCGGAGGTTGGCGTCCTTGGGCTCCCAGTTGGCGTTGATCCGTACGAAGTCGTCGGGGCGCAGCGTCATGTCCGGGTGGTCCCGCAGTGCCCGTACGGCCGGTTCGGCGTCGTTCTTGCTGCTGACGGCGAGCAGGACGCCCTGGGCGGCGAGTTGCCGGGCGGTGCGCTGCATGCGGCGGTAGGGCTCGCCGAGCAGGTCGTCGCCGACGGCGAGGCCGTCGGCGCCGACTTCTTCCAGGACGCCGCCCCACAGGGTGTCGTCGAGGTCGAGGACGAGGCACTTCTTGGTCAGGCCGCTGCGGGCCCGCAGGATGTGGGCGGCCTCGCGGGCGTAGGCGGACAGGAGTTGTTCGGTGAAGGGCGAGCGGGTGTAGAGGGCCAGCCGTGCGTCGCTGGCCGGGCCGAGGTCGGCGATCAGCGGGTCGAGGTCGACGACGGTGACGGCGGGGTGGTCGGCCGTCAGGCGCAGCAGGCGGGCGTTGAACTCCCGCCACAGGGCGCCGAGCAGGGCGCGCCGGCGCTGGTCGATGATCTGCTGGGTGTGGCGGCGCAGCAGCGGCAGGGTGTTGAGGACGAGGGTGCCGGTTCCGGTGGCGGTGTGGGCGGCGGCGACGGCGGCGACGCGTTCGCCGAGCCGGGCGCAGGCCGTTTCGGCGTCGTCGGTGGTCCAGGGTGTGCCGAGTCGGTCGAAGACGGCGTCCGCGTCCAGCAGGCACAGCGTCAGGTCCGGGCGGGGGGTGCGCAGTTCGCTGTCGGGGTCGGTGAGGTCGCGCAGGTAGGCGCCGTGTGTGCCGACGACGAGGTGGGCGAGGAGTCCGTGCCGGGCGAGTTCGGCGGTGAGGGCGTCGGGGAGCTGGGCGAGGGTGGAGTGCCCGGTGACGGCGACGGTGACGAGGGGGGTGTCGGGGTGGTGGGCGAGGACGTCGGGGGGGTCGAGGCCGCGCAGGAGGCTGCCGCACCGCGCCAGTTCGGCGAGGACGGCGGCCGGTTCGCGGTCGCCGTCGTCGGTGATCTCCGCGAGGAGCGGGGCGATCTGCGGGTGGGCGCGGGCCAGCCGTCCGGAGGCGGACAGTTCCCGAAGGCGCTGGAAGGGCGTCGTCGTCATGGGCGCGGCTCCCCCGCGTGCGTCCGCTCCAGGACGAGGCCGGCCCTGATCCATTTGCTGGACTCCACGACGAGGGCGAGGGCCCGCCCGGTGTCCGGCAGGCGGGCCAGGAGCCTGTCGAGCTGGAGCAGGGGCAGGGCGTTGCCGGTGTTGCCGGTGTCCACGACGCAGGACACCTCGTGCGCGGTGGAGGCCCCCAGGCTCTCAGTGATGCGCCGGGTCATCCGGGCGGACAGCTGCGGCGGCAGCAGGAAGTCGACGTCGGCGGGGGTCCAGCCGACGGAGTCGAGCAGTTCCCAGTAGATCTCGCCCGCGAGGACGGGCACGCCCTCCTCGACGGCCTTGTAGTCCTCGGACAGCATCTGGCGGCCGGTGTCGCGGCGCACCGGGCCGTCCCAGTCGATGATCTGGCCCGGTGTCCGGCCCCGGCCGCTGAAGCGGTGCAGCAGCGTGCGGACGGCGAGGGCCTCGCCGAGGGGTTCTGCGCTGACGACGGCGGCGCCCGCCCCGTCGCCGAACAGGACGTAGTTGACGAGTTCCTGGGTCGGCAGGTCGGCGGGGGTGCGGCTCGGGTCGAGGAAGCGGGCGGTGGTGTCGCCGCCGACGACGAGACCGCTGCGGTGCCCGGCGGCGAGCAGTGCCCGGGCCAGGTCGAGGGCCTGGACGGCGCCCGAGCAGCCTGCCTGGATCTGGTAGGTGGGCAGGTGGTCCAGGCCCAGCCGGTCGGCGACCTCGTTGGCGGTGGTGGGCAGCAGCCGGTCGGGTGTGGTGGTGGCCAGGACGAGGAAGTCCAGGTCCTGCAGGCGGGCGCCGGCCGCGTCGGCGGCGCGGGCGGCGGCCTCGGCGCACAGGTCGGTGAGGGTGTGCCGGATCTCGCCGGTGGCGAGGTCCCAGCCGAAGTGGCGGGTGCGGGTGCCGACGAAGAGGTCGATCCACTCCTCGTCGATCCCGAAGGCCTTGCCCAGGCGCGCGTTGTCGACCGGGTCGCCGGGCAGGGCCGTGCCGGTCCCGGCGATGTGCAGGGGCGCGCCGGGCGCGTCGTGAGGGGTCATGTCCTGGCTCCTACGCTGTTCCAGTCGCTGAGGAAGTCGGCGAGGGAGCCCACCGAGCGCAGGGCGGGCAGCAGTTGCTGCACGGTGACTCCTTCCGTCTGCGGCAGCCGGGCTTCGAGCCGGTCCTTGAGCTGCATGATCATCACTGAGTCGAATCCCAGGTCCGCGTAGAGCCGGGTGTGGCGTCCGACGCGCTGCGGGTCGTACTCCCCCACCTCCACCACCGTCTCGATCACCGCGGCGAGCACGGGGTCCCTCTCCTCGTCGGCGTCCGGGCCGGTGTGCGCGCCGGCCGGCGGCGGGGCGGCGGCGGGGGGTTCGGCCCGGTCGGTGCGGCGCGGCGCGGGCTGCCAGAAGGTGTGCTCGGTGGAGAAGGCGTAGGGGGCCAGCTGTTCGGTGGTGCGCTGGGCGGGCTCGTACAGTTCGCTCCATCGTGGTTCGAGCCCCGAGCGGTAGAGGGCGGCGACGGTCTCGGCGAGGTCTCTCACGGTCGCCTCGCGGCCGGGGACGGGGTGCAGCAGCCGGACCCCGCAGGGCAGTCCGGCGCGTCCCGCGAGCTGGACGAGGTGGGGGCTGGGCCCGATCTCGATGAGGCAGGCGGGCATGGTCTCCGTCATGAGGGCGTCCAGGGCGTCGGCGAACAGCACGGGGCCGGCGGCCTGCTCGCGCCAGTACGCGGCGTCCAGGGGGCGGTCGTCGAGCATGGCGCCGTAGCGCGTGGACGCCATGGGCAGGGCGGGCGGCGTCGGTCGCAGGCCGGCGGCGGCTTCGGCGAGGCCGTCCAGGGCCGGCGCCATCTGCGGGGAGTGGAAGGCGTGCGAGACGCGCAGGCGGTCGGTGCGCACCCCTTGCCCGTGCAGGGCTGCGGCGATCCGGTCGAGCGCCGTCCGCCGTCCCGACAGCACGGTGCGGTCGGGGCCGTTGACGGCGCCGACGCACACGTCGGGCTCGTCGGCGAGCAGCGCGGCCAGGTCGGCGCGGGCCGCGCGGACGCCGAGCATGGCGCCGCCGTCCGCGAGGCGCTCCATGAGCGCGGCCCGCGCCGACACCAGCCGGGCCGCGTCGTCGAGGGTGAGCGCGCCCGCCGCGACGGCGGCGGCGAACTCGCCCACGCTGTGCCCGAGGACGGCGTCGGGCTCGATGCCGAGGTCCCCCAGGGTGCGGAAGAGGGCGTACTCGACGGCGAACAGGGCGGGCTGGGCCCAGCCGGTGCGGTGCACGGCCGGGTCCTCGTCCAGGATCATGTCGCGTACGGAGGCGCCGAGATGGGGCCGCAGCACGTCGTCGGCGGTGTCGAGGTGGCGGCGGTAGGAGGCGCTGTCGCGGTACAGCGCGCCGGTCATGCCGGGTTCCTGGGCGCCCTGGCCGCTGAAGAGGAAGCCGATGGCCGGCGGGTGCAGCACCCGGTCGGCGATGCCCGCGCGCAGTTGTTCGTCGTCGGCGGCGGCGCTCAGCGCGGCGGCGAGCTCGACGGTGTCGCGGGCGGTGAAGGCGGCCCGGTAGGACTGGCCGGTCTTGACGAGGTTGCTGCTCCAGCACAGGGCGGCCGCGGCGCCGCGCGGGCGGCGGGCGACGGCGTCGGCCTGCACGGCGAGGTTGCGGCGCAGCGCCTCGGGGGTATTGGCGGAGACGGTGAACACGCCCACGGCGCGGCTGGCGGCGCGCGGGGCGCGTTGGGCGGGGGTGCGGCGGGCGCGCGGGGCGCTGGCGAGGACGGCGTGGGCGTTGGTGCCGCCCATGCCGAAGCTGCTGACGCCGGCCCAGACCTCGTCGGCGGGCAGTCGTATCGGCGCCTTGATCAGCCGCAGTCCGCGTTCGGCGAGCCGTAGTTGGGGGTTCTCGCGGTCGGCGAAGCGGCTGGCGGGCACGATGCGGTGGTGCAGCGCGAGCGCGACCTTGATCAGGCCCGCGATGCCGGCGGCGCCCTCGGTGTGGCCGAGGTTGCCTTTCACGGACCCGATCGCGCAGGGCTCGTCCCGCTGCACCGCGTGCAGTTCGCCGAGGGCGGCGCACTCGATGATGTCGCCGAGCGCGGTCCCGGTGCCGTGCGCCTCGATGAACCTCACCTGTGCGGGCGTGATGCGGGCCCGTCGGCAGGCGGCGGCGACGACTTCGCGCTGCGACCACCGGTTGGGTGCGGTGAGGCCGTTGCTGCGGCCGTCCTGGTTGACGGCGGTGCCGCGGACGACCGCGTAGATCCGCTGGCCGTCGGCCAGGGCGTCGGCCAGGCGGCGCAGCACCACGACGCCCACGCCGTCGCTGCGGCCGATGCCGTCGGCGTCGGCGCTGAACGGCTTGCAGCGGCCGTCCCGGGCGGCCAGGCCCATCCGTTCGTAGACGAGTCCGGGTGCGGGGGTGAGGACGAGGTTGACGCCGCCCGCGACGGCGGTGGAGGACTCGCCCGCCAGCAGTGAGTTGACCGCGAGGTGCACGGCCACCAGGGAGGACGAGCAGGCGGTGTCGACGGCGAGGCTCGGGCCTTTGAGGTCGAGGTGGTAGGAGATGCGGTTGGCGGTCATCGCCGCGCTGCTGCCCGCCCCGAGCTGGGGGGTGACGCGTGTGTGGTCGGTGAGGTGGAGCTGGGCCCATTCGCCGCCCATCACGCCGACGAAGACGCCGGTGTCGCCGCCCGCCAGTGCGGCCGGCGACTGCCCGGCGTCCTCCAGGGCCCGCCAGGCGCACTGCAGGAGCAGCCGCTGCTGGGGGTCCATGGCGGCGGCCTCGCGCGGCGCGACGGTGAAGAAGTCGTTGTCGAAGGTGGCGATGTCCTCGATGAAGCCGCCGCGCACCGCGTCGTCGAAGCCGTGCCCGTCGCGGCGTTGCGCGGGCAGTTCGCCGATCGCGTCGCCGGCGCGCATCAGCAGGTTCCAGTAGGCGTCGGCGTCGGCCGCGCCGGGCAGGACGCAGTCCAGGCCGACGATGGCGACGGCGTCCGCGCTCACCGCTGCGGCCCGCCGTCGGGGAGCCGGACGCCGCGGGCGGTGAGATGCCCGGCGAGCGCCGCGACCGTGGGGTGGTCCCAGGCCAGTGTGGGCTCCACGGCGATCCCGAGCTCGTCCTCGACGTCGCCGCACAGGCTCAGCGCGCACACGGAGTCCATGCCGTATGCGGCGAGCGGCACCGTCGGGTCGATGCTCTCCGGCGCCCGGTCCATATAGACCGCGAGGCGGTCGGTGAGCCAGCGGTACAGGGGGGCCGCCGCCTTCGGCGGCGCGGAGAGGGTCATGGCCGTGTCTCCTCGGGAGTAGGGGCCGTTGCGGGAGAAAGGGGGGCGGCGGCGTCGGCGGTCAGCCGGGCAGCGGCGTGTTGTACAGGTCGTAGCTGCGGCGGTCGCCGAAGCGGGCCAGCACTTCCTGGTGCACGCGGGCCATGCACTCGGGGGGCAGGTCCGCGGCGGGGGCGCCGAGGCGGCGGGCGATGCGGTGCAGGGCGGCCGTCGCCCAGGCCGGGTCGGCGAGGAAGGGGTCGAGGTCGTCGCGGCTGTGCCGCCACACGCCGAGGACGGCGGCGGCGGCCAGGACGAGGACGTAGCGGTCGGTCAGGGCGAACCAGGCGGGGCGCACCGGGGTGTGCTCGTTCACCGGGGGCAGCGCGAGGATTCTGGCGCGCAGGTCGTCGAGTTCGTCGACGAACTGCCCGGCCAGGGCGCGCAGGGCGCGTTCGACGGGGTTGCGGGCGGGGAGGGCGGCGGCCGTCTCGATCAGGGTGGCGCTGAGGCTGTCGCGTCCGCTGGCGAGCACCAGGGCCGTGTAGTCGAAGGGGGGCAGCGGTGCGGCCGGGCGGAACAGGCCGGGGCCTGCGGGTTCGCCGGAGAACCAGCCGCGGGCCAGGCTCGGGAGCTGGGGGATGATGGTGGCCTGGCAGGCGACGGTCCCGGCGTGGCCGAGGCTGATGACCGGCACGTCCCTGATGTGTTTCTGGAAGACGCCGATGGTGCCGGCGCGGGTGTAGATCTGCGAGCCGAGGACGGTCGCCAGGTCGTACATCGTCTCGCTCAGGACGCGGGGCAGCAGTGCCTTGACGGCGGCCGAGTAGACGCTGGTCTCGGCCGGGTACAGGTGCAGGGCGCGGGTGGCGACGACGGCGAGGCAGTCGTAGAAGAGCAGGTTGACGAAGGAGTTGGCGAGGGTGGCCGCGGTGGCCTCGGGGTCCATGGGTGACAGGCCGCCGTCGCCCGGGCCCTGGATGCGGTCGACGAGGACCGCGGTGCGCAGGCTGGTGTCGACGGCCGCGGCCACCATGGCGGCGGTGAGGGTGCGGCTGACCTGGAAGGAGCGCAGTGCGGTGGGGACGCCGCTGCCGGCCGGCCCGAGGAGGGCGTCCTCGGGCAGCGGGCAGTCGTCGAAGTCGATGCTGTCCAGGTGGGCGCCGCGCAGTCCGACGGAGGGGCGGCGGGAGCCGGCCCGGTAGCGGTCGGCGGGCAGTGTGCGGGGGTCGAGGAGCAGTGCCGAGTGGCTGCCGCTGCCGACGCGGTCGTCGGTGCGGCAGAACAGCACCAGGGCGTCGGCGCGGCGCGCGTTGTTGACGATGGTCTTGGCGCCGGTGACGCGGAGCCGGCCGTCGGCGTGCACGGCGCGGACCTGGCTGCGGACGAAGTCGTTGGTGTGGGCCGTCTCGTGCTGGGCGATGGCGGCCTTGGAGCGCCCGATGAGCAGCCGGGCCAGCCAGTCCCGCTGGGGCCGGCTGCCGGCCATCCACACGTCGGATGCGGCCATGAACGTGCTCATGCCGTAGCCCATGCCGAGGCTGACGTCGCGGCGGAAGACCGGACGCATCACGCGCAGCAGCGTCTCCGCGCAGGTGAAGCGGCCGCCCAGGGCGCGGGGCACGTACTCGAGGTGCATGCCGAAGTCGTCGAGCAGGTCCTCGGCGTCGGCGGACAGCGCGGCCCGCCGGTCGGCGGACAGCAGTGCGGCGTAGCCGACCGGGTTGCCGGGGGCGGCCGGGTCCCCGAACCGTTTCTCCAGTTGGGCCGCGCGGTCCTCGGCGGCGGCGGGCCGGGCGGGGGGCCGCGGCGCGGTGGTGAGCGCGTTCACCACGGCAGGTCCCGCGGTCCGCCGGCGACGGCGGACAGGGCGTCCTGGTCCGCGGGCCCGGGCCGCACCAGGTTCTCGACCTGCGGGTCGAGGACCTCGAACAGGGGGGACAGCCGGTCCTCCAGGAACAGTCTGCGCATCAGGGTGCGTTGTGTCTTGCCGCTGGTGGTGCGGCGCAGGGTGCCGGGGCGCACCAGCACCACGTTGCCGACGGGCACGTCGAAGTCCCGGCCGATCAGGGCCTGCATCCGGCAGGCCAGGGCGTGCAGGCGGCTCTGGTCGGCGTGCGGGGCGCGCACCTCCTGGACGACGACGAGCTGTTCGCGGTCGGCGCCGACGGTGAACACGGCGCCGTGGCAGGCGCCGAGGGCGGGGCTGACCTCGCGCAGGGCCCACTCGACGTCCTGCGGGTAGATGTTGCGGCCGTTGAGGATGATGACTTCCTTCAGCCGTCCCGTGACGTAGAGTTCGCCGCCGTCGAGGGCGCCGAGGTCGCCGGTGCGCAGGTAGGCGCCGTCGCCGCCGTCGAGGACGGCGTGGAAGGTCTCGGCCGTCTCCAGGGGTTTGCGCCAGTAGCCCTGGGCCACGCTGTCGCCGCGCAGCCAGATCTCGCCGACGCGGCCCGCGGGCAGTTCGCGGCCGTCGGCGGGGTCGACGATGCGTAGGTCGAAGGCGTCGGCGCGGCCGCTGCTGACGAGGGTGCGGGCGGTGGCCGCGTGGGCGGGGGCGCGCAGCGCGTCGTGTTCGAGGCCCGGCTGGTCGACGGTGAGCCGGCCGTAGGGGCGGCCGGGGGCGCCGCCGGACACCATGAGGGTGGCTTCGGCGAGTCCGTAGGCGGGGTAGACGGCGGCGGCGTCGAGGCCGGCCGCGGCGAAGCGGTGGGTGAACGCCTCGAGGGTCTGGGCGCGTACCGGTTCGGCGCCGTTGAGGGCCAGGCGCCAGCGCGACAGGTCCAGGCGGGCGAGCTGTTCGTCGGTGATCCGGCGCAGGCACAGGTCGTAGCAGAAGTTGGGGCCGCCGCCGATCGTCACCCCGTGTTCCTCGATCATCCGCAGCCAGCGGACGGGGCGTTTGATGAAGGCGCTGGGGGCCATCTGCACGGACGCGCTGCCCAGCCACAGGGGGTGCAGGAGATGGGCGATGAGGCCCATGTCGTGGTAGTGCGGCAGCCAGCCGCCGAACCGGTCGGCCGCTGTGGTGCCGAGGGCGCGGCGCATCACCTGCTGGTTGGCGAGGAGGTTGCGGTGGCTGACCATGACGCCGCGCGGCTGTGAGGTGGATCCGGAGGTGTACTGCAGGAACGCCAGGTCGTCGGGGCCGGTGGTGGGCGGCCGCCAGTCGTCGGGGCCGTCGTCCTCGTCGACGTCGGTGGCCAGGCACACGACGTCGCCGCGGCCCGCGGTGGCGAGCCACAGCGACACGTCGGGGGCGTGTGCGATGTCGGTGAGGACGAGCTGGGCGCCGGTGTCCTTGATGATGCCGGTCAGGCGGTGCAGCCGCTCGCCGCGGTCGCCGGGCAGCGGGGCCGGGACGGCGACGGCTCCGGCGTACAGGCAGCCGGCGAACGCCTTGAGGAAGTCGGGGCCTGGCGGGTACAGCAGCAGGACGGGCCGGCCCTGGGCGCCGCGTTCGTGCAGCCGGAGCGCCAGGGTGCGGGCCGCGCGGTCGAGTTCGCCGTAGGTGAGGTGTTCCGCGGCGGTCGCGGCGCCGGTGTCCCGTACGAAGACGTGCGCGGTGGTGTCGCGGAGGGCCTGCGCCCGGTCGAGCAGCAGCCGGGTGAACGTTTCGTACTCGTCGTTGCGCGTGATGTCAGCGGCGGTCTCGCCAGTCACTTCGCCCCCTCGTGGTGCACTCGGGACCGGAGCGGGACGCGCCGTGCCCCCTTTCCGGCCAAGGCCTCCGCATGGTCATCGCCGGTGCTAAAGCAGGGCTTGCAGAGCTCTCATGCGAGACCGGCGCGGGGTGAGGGGGGCCGTCGCGGATAGGGGGGTGCTTGTCCGAAAACAGGGGTGGGGTCCGGCCTATCGTGGCTGGTCTAGGACAGGGGGCGCCATGCGATTCAGGATTCTGGGTCCGCTGGAGGTGCGGGGAGCGCCGGGCACGTCGAAGGCCCTGACGCCGCGCGCGGCGAAGATACGGGTCGTCCTCGCCACGTTGCTGGTGCGGGCGAACGAGATCGTGTCGGTGGACGGCCTGATCGACGAGCTGTGGGGCGAGGACCCGCCGCGCACCGCGACGACGACGCTCCAGGTGTACATCTCGCAGCTGCGCAAGCTGCTGCACGAGGTGGACGCCGAGCTGGGCCGCGACGCGCTGGTGACGCGGCCGCCGGGGTACGAGCTGCGGCTCGATCCGGCGCAGTTGGACCTGGCGGTGCTGGAGGAGCTGCACGGCCGCGGCCGGGAGCTGATGGACCGGCAGGACTACCGGGGCGCGGCCGATCTGCAGCGCCGGGCCCTGGGTCTGTGGCGCGGGCCGCTCCTGTCGGACACCCCGCACGGGCCGCTCCTGGACGCCACGGCGGTGCGGCTGTCGGAGACGCGGACGTCGGCGCTGGAACAGTGCATCAGGGCCGAGCTGCATCTCGGCCGCCATCGGGGTCTGATCGGCGAGCTGCAGGAGGTGACCGCGGAGCTGCCGCTGCGCGAGGAGTTCCACGCGCATCTGATGGTGGCGCTGTACCGGTCGGGGCGGCAGGCCGACGCGCTGCAGGTGTTCGCGCGGCTGCGCCGGGGGCTCGTGGAGGAGCTGGCCATAGAGCCCGGGCGGGGTTTGCAGGCGCTGCACCAGCGCATCCTGGTGGGCGATTCCCTGCTGCTCAGGCCTGCGGGGCGGGCCGACCGGGTCGAGCCGTCGCCGCCGGCCGCCGCGGCGCGGGCCGGCGCCGGGGCCGGGGCCGCGTGGGCGGTGAGCGGTGGACTTCCTTGCGGCGACCCGCTGTTCACCGGGCGGGAGGAGGAACTGGCGGTGCTGGGCGAGGCGTTGGGGCCGCCCGGCGGCGGGCTCGTCGTCCTTTCGGGCCCGGCGGGCGTCGGCAAGAGTGCGCTGGCCCTGGCCGCGGCGCACCGGGCGGGCGACGGCTTCGACGGTTCGGCGCTCGTGCGGCTGCGCACCGAGGGCGGGCGCCCGCTGGACGCGGCGGGGGTGCTGGCGCAGCTGCTTCGCCGGTTCGCCGCGCACGGTGCGGCGCCGGCGGGCGGCGGGGAACCGCACGTCGAGCTGCGGCGGTTGACGGCCGGCCGGCGGTGTCTGCTGGTCCTGGACGACGCGGTCTCGGCCGACCAGGTCCGTCCGGTGCTCGCGGCCATGCCGGACAGTACGGTGCTGGTCACCTGCCGGGGTGTGCCCGAGGGGCTCGACGGGCGGGTCGTCGCGCTCGGCGTGCCCTCGGCGCGCGACGCCCGGGCGCTGCTGCTGGCCGCGGCGGGCGGGACCGCGCCGGACGCGGCGCCGGAGGCGGGTGCGGGGGCGGGGGACGTCGTGGAGCTGTGCGGCGGTCTGCCGCTGGCGCTGCGGGCGGCGGGAAGCCTGCTGGCGAGCCGGCCGCGCCAAACGTGCGCGGCGCTCGCCGCGCGGCTGCGTGAGGAGCGCACCCGGCTCGCGGAGCTGGGTGCGGCGGACCCGGCGCTGCGCCCGCGGCTGCGGCAGGCCGCGGACGAGCTGAGCGATCCGCTGCGGCGGGCCTTTGGGCTGTTGGGGCTGCTGCCCGCCGGACCGTTCGGGCTGCGTGCGGCGGCGGCCCTGCTGGAGACGGATCCGCGGGCGGCGCGGGAGACGGCGGACGCGCTGGTGCGGGCGCAGGTCCTGCAGACGGAGCCGGCCCGGGCCGGCGGCGCGGTCGGGTACCGCATGCCGGAGCTGTTGCGGCTGCTGGCCGGGGAGCTGGTCGCCGCCGAGGTGGACGCCGAGGTCCGGCGGGCCGCGTTGGGCCGGTTGTGCGGCGCGGCGGCCGACGAGGTCGAGGCGGTGGGCGTGTTCGCCTCGGAGCCGGTCGAGGGACGGCATCCGCTGGACTGGTTCAGGGGGCGGCGGCCGGTGCTGCTGGCGCTGGTGCGCCAGGCGCACGCGGCGGGGCTGTGGTCGGCGACGCTGCGCCTGGTGGACGGCATGGCGGGGTTCCTGGAGTCGCTGGCGGCGTGGGAGGAGCGCTCCGTCTGCCACGATCTGGCGCTGGACGCGGCGCAGCGCACGGGTGATCTGGCGGCGCAGGCACGGCTGTTGCGGGCCATGGGCGATCTCGCCTGGCAGCGGCGGCGGGTCGCCGTGGCGGAGGACCTGTTCGAGCGTGCCCTGCTGACGGCCGACGCGGCGGGGGCCGACGACGAACGCGTGCGGGCGTTGACCGGCCTGGCCGATCTGCGGCTGGAGAGCGGCGCGACGGACGCGGCGGCGGCGCTGGTGCCGCGCGCCCCGGACGCGGCGGCGCCCGACCGCCGCGGCCGCTTCGAGAGCCGTCGTCTGCGGGGCCTGCTGGCGCTCGAGTCGGACGACCGGGACGCGGCCCGCGCCCACTTCGTGCGATGCCTGACCCACGCGACGGAGCTGGCGGACGTCCGCCTGGAGGCCTACGCCCGCCGCCGACTCGCCGACCTCGCCGGCCCCGGGGCGCCGGCGTCGGGCTGGTCGGAGGTGCGGCCCGGGGTGTGGAGGAAGGAAACGGCGGCGTGAGCGGGACCTTCGCGTTGCGGGGCTTCGGCGGCGGGTGAGCGCGGGCTCGACCCAGCAGCCGCGCAGCCCCCGCTTTAGCCGGGGGCGGATCGTGGCTGCGACCAGTCACGCGGGACCGGGGCTGTCGTCCGGGTCCCCCGCATCGTGCAGGAGGTTCCATGTCCGAGCAGGCCAACGGGCCCGTCGACGGCGTCGAGACCGTCGAATACGTCAACGTCGACGGCGGGGGCGGGGCCGCGGGCCTCGCCCCGCGTCTGCAGAGCGCGATCCCGACCGACCTGGAGCAGCTCGTCGCGGACATCAGCGACGGAACAGGGGCCGCTGACTGAGGGAGGCGGGGCGGGACGCGCCCGCCCCCTCGGGCGCGTCCCCGCCCCGTCCGCGTCCGTCGGGCCGTACGGCATCTCCCCGGAAGGACACAGCCATGTCCCTGCACACTCCCGACACGACGCTGGTGCGGCACATCAGGGTCGTGGGCGTCGGCGCCGGCGGCGCGCAGCAGCTCACGCAGGCCGCGCTGACGCAGCTGCGCGCGGCCGCGCTGGTGCTGCATCCGCTCTGTCCCGCCCTCGACGTAGGGCGGTTGGCCGCCGGCCCGACCGAGTCGCTGAGCGCCCCGGGCCCGGACGGCGCCGACGCCCAGGGCGCCTGCGCCCGCGTGCTGGAACAGATCCTGGACCGCGTCGGCGCGGTGGGCGACGTGGCGGTGCTGGTGCCCGGCGGCCCGCCGTGGGCCGGCCCGCTCGTGCGCGAGCTCCAGGAGCTCGCGGACCGCTGGGAGATCAGCCTCCAGGTCGAGCCCGGCGTGCCCGCCGTGCGACCGGCGGCCCGGTGACGGTGGATGCCGGACACCATCGACACCGCCCTGCTGCGCGGGTACGGGCCCGGCGTCGCCGCCTACCGCGACCAGCTGCGGCGGCTGCAGCGCGAGGCGCTGCTGGGCGGCGGAGAGGTGCTGGAGCGGCTGCTGGCGGGCCGCGCGGCCGCCCTGGCCCGGCTGCGGCCCGCGCCCTGGCTGCGGGCCCTGTCCGATGCGACCCTGCGTCAGATGCGCACGGTGCTGCGGTCCGGCGCCTACGCCTGTGCCCTGCCGCTGCGCGCCGGCGACCTGGCGCGGCTGATGGAGCTGGCGCTGCCGGGGCTCGCGGACGACACGGTGCTGCACCACCCCACCCACGCCCGCGCCGCCGAGATCATCCCGGAGCTCCCCCTGCTGCGCGGCCGCGCCGACGCCGTCCGTCAGGTGCTGGCCCAGTCCTCGCTCGACGAGCCGACCACGTTCCGCACGGTGGACGACGAGCACAGCCGCCCCGTCGTGCACGGGCAGGACGGGCCGACGCTCGGGGCGCTGGCCGGAGTGGCCCACGAATTGGGCCACTGCCTGTACGAGCGGGCCCGGCCGGTGCGCACGGCGCGCGGCCAGCTCGCCTCGGAACGGCTCGCGCACCGCTGGGAGGAGCAGGTCGTCGCCGCCTATCTGGCGGCGCGCGGCGGCGCCGAGGAGCGGCGCCTGTGGTGGCTCAGACAGCGTCGCGTGGACGCCCTCAACCTTCACTTCTTCCTGGCCGAACGGGCCGAACTGTACGGCCCGCACGACGGGTTCGAGGCTCTGGTGTCCCCGCGGGCGGGCGTCTTCCGGGAGTCGCTGTTCACCGTGCCGGGCTACCAGGTGGTGTACGCGCGGGCGTCGCTGGCCCGGCTGCACACCGGTGACAACCCCTGACCCGACGCGAGAGGACACACGATGAGCACCGTCGTCGCACGGGAGCGGACGCGGACGGAACCGCGCGGCCTCACCGTCGTCCGGCAGCGGTACGCCGCCCTGCTCACGGGCGCCGCCGCCGGCCCCGCCCCCTGGTCCGGCCCCGGGCCGGTGGATCCGCTGCCGCCGCATCTGTGCCGCCGGCTCAACCTCGGCCGGGCCCCGGAGTGCGGGCCGCGGTCGCGGACCGCGTACACCGGGCGCGAGGACTGCGAACTGGTGGAGTTCGGCAGCGGTGCGCTGCGGCTGCGGTACGCGACGGCGCTGGGTCCCGCGACGCTGGCGGACGTGGGCCTGTCCGGGTACCGCACGGTGCGGCCGGGGCCGCGTACGACGGCCTGGATGACGGAGGCGGTGGACACGCTGGCGGCCCTGTGTCCTGAGGCCGCGCGGGCGGTGGAGGCGTTCATCAGCGTGCTCGTCCTGCTCAAGCCGCGTCGCGAACAGGCGCCGCTGGGCGAGACCATGGCGTCCTGCTCGTTCCGGGAACTGCCGTTCACCGCCTTCCTGACGGGGCTCGGTCTGCATCATCTGCCGCCCGGCTTCATGTTCACCGAGCCGTCCGTGTACAGCCTGCAGGAGTCGCTGTACCACGAGGCGCTGCACCTGTGGCTCAACGAGGTGCAGCGCACCGACGACCACTTCGCCCCCGCGCGCGGCGACGGGCCGCACGGACGCGATGTGAAGATCTTCGTGTGCTGGCAGGGCACGTGGTGGACCGCGGCCCGCTGTCTGCACACGCTGTTCGGCTACGTCCACCTCCTCCGGCTGCGCACCGCGGCCCTGGAGCGGGCCGAGGGCGCGCAGGCGGCGCTCCTGGAGGAGGCGGTGCGCTCGGCGCGGGCCTGCTCGAGCGAGCTGCATCATTCGCTCCTGGACCGGCCGGGTCTGCTCAGCGCCGCCGGGCGCGAACTCCTGGACTGGATCGGCGAGTCGGTGCCGGGCCGCCCGGCGGCGGCCCGGCGGTAGCCGGGCGGTAGCCGGGCCCGCACACGGCGGGGGCGGGGGCGGGAGGGGGGGGGGGGGGAGGGGG
>NZ_JBMNDR010000109.1:0-27481 GCF_052543235.1 Streptomyces sp. SAS_272
GGCCCCCCCCAGGGGGGGCCCCGCTCCGTTTCGTCGTCCCGGCTTCACCAGGTGGCCCGCACCTGACGGATGATGCGCCGGCGCAACCGCACCCTGCGACTGCCGTCGCGCAGCAGGCTCAGGCGGTCCAACTCCCAGTGTCCGTACTCGGCATGGTCGGTCAGCAGCCGTGTCGCCTCCTTGCGGGAGACCCCGCGCGGTACGTACACGTCGACAAATTCGTATTCCGGCATCGCATCTATTGTGCGGGCTGGGGCCCGGTACGGATAGCGTCTGCACTATGTCTGATGCTGCGCAGCCCACCGCTGCCGAGGTACGCGCCGCCGCCGAGGCGGTCAAGACCGCGCTCGACCGCCACCTGGCCGCGGTCGAACGCAGGACGGGAGAGGACGACCAGGCCGTCTACGAGGCGTTCAACGAGCTGGCCGCGGCCGCCGAGGTCTACGACGAACTGCTCTACGACCGCTACGACGAGGTCACGCCCTTCGAGATCCCCGGTGCGGAGGACTCCCTGCCGCCGTACGCGGGTCCCGAGGAGCCGAGCGCCCTGAGCGTGCTGATCCGCCGCGACTACGCGGTCGCGGAGCCTCAGCGGCTGATGGCGCAGGCGCAGCGGGTGGAGGCGGCGGAGGACGAGGGAACGGTCGCCGAGGTCTCGGCCACCGTGCACGGGGCGCTGGGCATCCTGTTCGGCGAGTTCGAACCGGACGAGATCGCCTCCCGGCACAAGGAGTTCGGCCTCGAGGAGGCCGACTCGACGCTGTGGGTGCTGGCCGCCGACGACCCGGCCGACCCGGGGGAGTGGCTGGAGACGCCGTTCGACCAGCCCGACCCGGGCAGCGTGATCTGCCGCTTCGACGTCAGTTCGGTCTTCGACGACGACGCCGACGACGCCGACGACGATCTTGTGGACGGGCTGGAGGAGGAAGAGCTGGAGCCCCTCGACGCGGATCGCTGACCGGCAGCAGACTGCTTCCGTGACGTACCGACGGCGGCGGCCGCGCAGGGGGACCCTGGGCGGCCGCCGCCGTCCGCGTCAGACCGGGGCCTGCTCGGCGGCCGCCGGGACCTGGGTGCGCAGCAGCACCGGCAGCCGGGTGGTACGAGGCTTCGCCGGGACCTCGGCGACGGCCCGCGGAAGGGCCTGTTCGACGCCGTGCACCACGGAGAGATGGCGCTCGGCCCGGCCGAAGGCCGTGTACACCCAGGGGCGGGAGAGGGCCGGCGCGGCATCTCCGGGCAGCACCACGACCGCCGCGGGCCAGCGGCTGCCCACGGCCTGGTGCGCGGTCAGCGCCCACCCGTGCCGCACGGTGTGCTCCACCCGCTCTCTCGGGACGACCACGGCGCCCTCGGCGCAGGAAAGGTGCAGCCCCTCGGCGTCGGCCGTCACCACCCGGCCCGGCACCGTGCGGCCCGGCACGGGGGAGTAGGCCACCTGGTCGCCGGGGTCGAACCCGCCGAAGCGGCCGGGGCCCGGATTGAGCCGTTCTTTCAGGGCGGCGTTGAGCGCGCGCGTGCCGGCCGCGCCGCCGTGGCCCGGGGTGATCACCACGGCGTCCTCCGGCGCGACCCCGAAGGCCCGCGGCACCGACTCGGCCAGCAGCTGCACGGTCCGGTGCACGGCCTCTCCGGCATCCCGCACCGGCACGATGACGATCTCCTTGCCGGGCGCGTCGACCTGGTTGAGCTCACCGATGCCCACGCCGGAGACAAGCTCGCCGATCGGACCCGGATCGGGGGTCCGCGAGGCGATCTGCGGACTCACCCGCGCCGCCAGCAGGTCGGCGAAGACCCGCCCCGGGCCGGCGGACCAGAGCACACCCGGATCCCCGCTCAGCACCAGCCGGGCCCCGTCCGGCAGCGACTCCGCCAGCATCGCGGCGCTCTCCACGTCGAGTTGCGGCGCGTCGAGCACGACCAGCAGGTCGAGTGCGAAGGCCCCCTCGGCGTCCCGGCCGGGCCCCTCGGCCCCCGAGAGCAGACCGCGGACGGTCACCACCGCCCCGTCGCCCGCGCCGCCCTCCGCGCCGAGGAGGGCCGCGAGCCGG
Source organism: Streptomyces sp. SAS_272 (assembly GCF_052543235.1). Classification (NCBI taxonomy): domain Bacteria; kingdom Bacillati; phylum Actinomycetota; class Actinomycetes; order Kitasatosporales; family Streptomycetaceae; genus Streptomyces; species Streptomyces sp. SAS_272. The sequence continues at coordinate 2,052 of NZ_JBMNDR010000109.1, forward strand.
CGCCGTCCGTCGGGCGTGTGGCAGGCGGCGACCGCGCGCAGGCCCAGCGCCCGGGCCGCGGTGAGCAGGGCGGCCGGTTCGGCGCGGGCGGCCTCGCCGCCGGTGTGCAGCACCAGACCGTTTCCGGCGACGGCGCGGATCAGCTCGGCCGCGCTGCCGGTCGCCGCGGCCGCCGCGGGCTCCCACGCCGCGGCGGAGTCCTTCGCGGGCGAGTTGACCACGCGGGCCAGCGCGTCGGCGAGGCTCTCCTCCGCGAGCGCGTAACGCTCCAGTCCGACCAGGACACGGACCGGCCGGCTCTCCTCTTCGGCCTCGTCCTCCTCGCCGCCTTCGGCGTGCGCCCCCGACGCCGGACTCGACGCCGACGCCGACTCTTCGGCGCCCGGCGCGTTCAGGGCGTCCTGGAAGGCGAGGGCCTCGCCCTCGGCGAGGGTGTTCTGGACGGCCGTCTCCGCGTCCGGCACGGACCGGCGGCCGAGGGCCGCGGTGAGCGCCGGCAGGTCCAGGGCGGTGTGACCGGCCACGGCGGCCTGCTCCAGCAGCCACACCGTGACCGCGCGGCCGCGCCGCTCGTCGTCGGGGGCGCAGTCCGGGCCGAGCAGCGCCCGCGCGAACCCGTCGGCCTGTTCGGGACGCACACCGGGGACGCGCAGCAGGTGCCACGGGTCCTCGCGCAGCAGGTGCTCGGCGCCCTCGCCGAGTGCGGCGGCGGTCTGCGGCGCGAGCGCCTCGGGCGCACCGCCGTCGGCCAGCGCGCGCCGCACGCCCTCCACGGCGTCCGGGGCCGGCGCCGCCGGTCCGGCGGCCACCTGCTGCGGGCGGCGCACCGGCTCCGGTGCGGCACGGCCCGGGGCGGCTTGCGGGTCTTCGAAGACGGTGGTGGGCTTCGCGCCCCCCTCCACCGCGCGCACGGCCGCCAGCAGGTCGGCGGCCGTCCCGCTGAGCTTGGCCCCGGCGGCGATGGGCGCGGCCTTCTCGGCCTTCCGCCGCTCGATCCGCTCCCGCTCGAGCTTCTGCGCGGCCAGCTCGGCCTGAGCCTCGGAGACCTGCCCGGCAGCTTCCCCGTCACCGGACTCCGCGCCACCCGAAGCCGCGGCCTCCCCGTCCGCCCCCTCGCCCGCGCTCTCGTCTCCCGCCGCGTCAGCGCCCTCGCCCTCCGCGCCCCCGACCTCGGACCCCCCGGCCTCCCGGCCTTCACTCTCCGTGCCCCCGGCGTCCGGGGCCGCAGCCTCCGTGCCCCCGGCCTCCGCGTGCCCGGCCTCTGTGCCCTCCGGCTCCTCGGCACCCGTCCTTTCGGCGGCTGAGGCGTCGACGGCGGCTGAGGCGGTGGGCGGGTCCGCTGTGCCGGCGGCGTCCGGCATCGCGGGGGCCCCGGTGCTCCGCGGTGTCCCCGGTCCGGTGTTCTCCGTCGTGTCCCGGGGCTCCGGCTCCGTGCTCACAGCGTGCTCCAGTCGTGATCGGGATAGCGGTGCTCGGGCGCCGACACATCGTCGAGCGCCCGGCAGATCTCGTCAGGAAGACTAAGCGCCTCCACTGACAATGCCGCCGTGAGCTGCTGCGCGTTGCGCGCGCCGACGATCGGGGCGGCCACCCCTGGACGGTCGCGGACCCAGGCGAGGGCGACCTGCAGCGGTGTCACCGCGAGCCCGTCCGCGGCGGTCGACACGGCGTCCACGATCCGGCTCGCCGTGTCGTCGAGGTACGGCTCGACGAAGAGCCCGAAGTGGTCCGAGGCGCCCCGCGAGTCCGGCGGCAGGGCGTCGCCGCGGTACTTGCCGGTGAGCACGCCGCGGCCCAGCGGGGAGGAGGGCAGCAGGCCGATGCCCAGGTCCAGCGCGGCCGGCAGCACCTCGCGCTCGATGCCGCGCTGCAGGAGCGAGTACTCCATCTGCGTCGCCGCGAGCCGTGTCCGCGTACCCGGCGCGGAGAGCTGCCAGGTGGCTGCCTTGGCGAGCTGCCAGCCGCAGAAGTTGGAGACGCCGGCGTACCGGGCGCGACCGCTGGCGACGGCGATGTCGAGGGCCTGCAGCGTCTCCTCAAGCGGGGTGTCCGGGTCGAAGGCGTGCACCTGCCACAGGTCGACGTAGTCCGTGCCGAGCCGGGCCAGCGAGGCGTCGAGGGCGGCGAGGAGATGACCGCGCGAACCGTCGAAGCGGCGGTCCGGGTCGGGCACGCTGCCCGCCTTGGTCGAGATGATCAGGTCCCGGCGCGGCACCAGCCCCTCTATGAACCGCCCGAGCAGGTACTCGGCGTCCCCGTCCCCGTACACGTCGGCCGTGTCGACGAGGGTCCCGCCCGCCTCCCAGAACGTCTTCATGACGTCCGCGGCGTCGTGCTCGTCGGTGTCGCGACCCCAGGTCAGGGTGCCGAGCCCGATACGGGACACGCGCAGGCCGGTGCGGCCGAGATGCCTCTGCTCCATGGACGCCGAGATTACTGGCCAGAACTGGGCAGTGGGTTGCCTGTGGACAACCGGATCTCCGGGTCGGGCGGCCCGTTCCGCGCAGGCGGCGGCCCTCGCCGCGCTCCGAGCGGCCCCGGCCGTCCACCGCCGCGCTAAGGTCTGCGCAACAGCGTCGTTACTGATGAGTAAGGGGATCGGCCATGCAGCTCGGGATCAACCTCGGCTACTGGGGTGCCGGAATGGACGGCGACAACCTCGCCGTGGCCCAGGAGGCCGACCGCCTCGGGTACGCCGTCTGCTGGGCGGCCGAGGCCTACGGATCGGACGCGGCCACCGTGCTCACCTGGGTCGCCGCACAGACCGAACGGATCGACGTCGGCTCGGCCATCTTCCAGATCCCGGCACGTCAGCCCGCGATGACCGCGATGACCGCCGCCACCCTCGACTCCCTGTCCGGCGGCCGCTTCCGCCTGGGCCTCGGCGTCTCCGGCCCGCAGGTCTCCGAGGGCTGGTACGGCGTCAAGTTCGACAAGCCGCTGTCCCGCACGCGCGAGTACGTCGAGATCGTCCGCAAGGCCATGACGCGCGAGCGGCTGGCGTACGAGGGCGAGCACTGGACGCTGCCGCTGCCCGGCGGACCGGGCAAGCCGATCAAGCTGACCGTGCACCCGGAGCGCGAGCACATCCCCCTGTACATCGCCGCGATCGGCCCGAAGAACCTGGAGCAGACCGGCGAGATCGCCGACGGGGCACTGCTGATCTTCCCGTCCGCCGACCACCTCGAGGACACCGCGATCACCTATCTGCGGGCCGGCCGCGAGAAGGCCGGCAAGACCCTGGACGGCTTCGACATCTGCCCGACGCTCCCGCTCGCGCTCGGCGAGGACAAGGACGTCGAGCGACTCGCCGACACCTTCCGCCCCTACACCGCGCTGTACGTCGGCGGCATGGGCAGCCGCAAGCAGAACTTCTACAACCAGCTCGCCCGGCGCATGGGCTACGAGCAGGCGGCGGCCGAGATCCAGGACAAGTACCTGGCCGGCGACAAGCAGGGCGCGGCGGCCGCCGTCCCGCACCAGCTGATCGACCAGACCACCCTGCTGGGCTCGGTGGAGCGGATCGCCGACCGTATGAAGGCCTACGCGGCGGCCGGCGTCACCACCCTCACGCTGGCGCCTGCCGGGTTCACCCTGGAGGAGCGCCTCGCCTCGCTGCGGGCGGGCACCCGGGCACTGGAGATCGCCGGTCTCGGATAGCCGCGGAGCGGAAGATTCAGCGGCCGTGGTGGGGGCTCGGGGGTCTTCCCCGCCACGGCCGTCACGGAGAACAACGCGCCGGGGCGTGCGTGGTTACGCTTGCGCGCGGACTCCCGAAATCCCCCGTTCGGCGGAGCCGCCCGGCACAGCTGTTGCACCGTCGCCGTCACCGCATTTGACTCGTTCCTCACGGAATGTCGCGTAATCACGCGCCATGCGGAGAGGTGATCGACGAGTGCTTTCGGCCAAGAGTCTGTTCCAGGAGATCATCGACAACGACCGGTCCTTCGCGCTGTTCTGTTCCATCGCCGCCGGCGGCGAGTCGCAGGGCGGCTGGGAGAACGCCCGGATCGCCGCGCTCGTGCCGCAGAGCGAACGCGATCTCGCCCCCAGGATCGCCCGTCACGGAGCCGACGAGGACAAGCACGGGCGGATCTTCAACGCCCTGATGCGCAGGCGCGGCCTGGACCCCGTGCCCGTGCCGCCGGAGACCGACTACACGATGCTCCTGGAGCGCGGCGGCATCGGTCTCGCCCACGACCGGCTCACCGCGGACAGGCCGCTGAGCGTGCAGGACATCGTCACCTACCTCGCCCACAGCCGGGTCACCGAACAGCGCGCATCCGAGCAGATGGAACTGCTGCGCAGGCACTTCGCCGACCACCCCGACCTCGGCCGCGCGGTGAAGATGATCTCCAACGACGAGGACAACCACCTCGCCTACTGCCACGAGGAACTCCTGCGTTTCGCCCGCGCGGGCCACGGCCGGGTCATCCAGCGCACCCTGCGGGCCTGTGCGCTCGCGGAGATCCGCGTCTACCGGGACGTCAGCCTCGCCGTCATGGACCACATGGGCCGGCTCCTCGGCTGGCCGAGGGCGAAGGCGGCCGTCCTCGCGGCCGGTATCCACGCCGTGTACGCGTGGGAGCGCGTCGCCGGCTGGCGGCGCATGGTGTCCCTGGAGATGCCCGAGCGCCGCGACGCGCTCGGCGGCCCGGCGACCACCGCCGCCGAGTTCGCCTGAGCCGGCCACGGGCCCGGAGCCGGCCGCCCGCCCCGTTCGGCCGCCCGGCCACAGGCAGGCCGGACGGCCGCGCCTACAGCCAGCCGCGCCGCTTGAACAGCCGGAACAGCACCAGTTCCAGCACGCCCATCACCACGATCACCGCCGGGTACGACCACACCCAGTGCAGCTCCGGCATGTGCTCGAAGTTCATGCCGTAGATTCCCGCGATCATCGTGGGCACGGCGGCCATGGCCGCCCACGCCGAGATCTTCCGCATGTCGTCGTTCTGCCGGACGCTCATCTGTGCCAGATGCGCCGAGAGGATGTCCGACACCAGCCGGTCCAGGCCCTCCACGGACTCGTTCACGCGCGTGAGGTGGTCGCTCACGTCCCGGAAGAAGGGACGCGCCTTGTCGTTCACGAACGGCACGCCGGGGCCGGCCGCGCTGGTGCCCGCCAGCCGGGTCAGCGGCGGCCCCAGCGGCCCCGTGGCCCGGCGGAACTCCAGGATCTGCCGTTTGAAGGTGTAGATCCGCGACGCGGTGTTGCGCGAACCGCCCCCGTCCGGCGAGAACACCTCCGTCTCCAGCTCCTCCAGGTCGGTCTGCAGCTCGGTCGCCACGTCCAGGTAGTGGTCCACGGTGGCGTCGGCGATCGCGTACACCACCGACGTCGGCCCCTTGGCGAGCAGTTGCGGCTCGTCCTCCAGCCGCCGGCGCACGGCGGCCAGCGGGGCGCCGTCGCCGTGGCGGACGGTCACCAGGAACGAGTCGCCCAGGAACACCATCACCTCGCCGGAGGAGACGGTGTCGCTCTCCGGCTCGTAGACGACCGGCTTGAACACCAGGAACAGGGAGTCGTCGTAGACCTCCAGCTTGGGCCGCTGGTGGGCCTTCAGCGCGTCCTCGACGGCCAGCGGGTGCAGCCCGAACTCCTGGGAGACGTGGTCGAACTCCTTCTCGGTGGGCTCGTGCAGCCCGATCCACACGAACCCGCCCGCGGAACGCGCCTCGTCCACGGCGTCGGAGAAGTCCTGCGGGCCCTCTGCACGGCGCCCGTCACGGTAGATGGCACAGTCGACGATCACGCGTCGGATTCTCCTCTCACACCCTCGCCGGCACACGCGGGCGTGCGCCTACCCTGGGCCGCATGCCCACGTTGATCCTCGTCCGGCACGGCCGGTCCACCGCCAACACCTCCGGCGTGCTCGCCGGCTGGACGCCGGGAGTCACCCTCGACGAACGCGGCGCCGCACAGGCCGCCGCGCTGCCCGCGCGGCTCGGGGCGCTGCCCCTCGCGGAGGTCGTCGCCAGCCCCCTGGAACGCTGCCAGGAGACGATCCGGCCCCTCCTCGACGCCCGCCCCGGCCTGCGCGCGCACACCGACGAGCGGATCGGGGAGTGCCACTACGGCGACTGGTCCGGCCGCAAACTCGCCGAGCTGATGGACGAGCCGCTGATGGAGGTCGTGCAGACGCACCCCTCTGCCGCCGCGTTCCCCGGCGGCGAGTCCCTGCGGGCCATGCAGACCCGCGCCGCGGAGGCGGTCCGCGAGTGGAACGCGCGCGTGGAACGCGACCACGGCGCCGACGCCGTCTATCTGATGTGCTCGCACGGCGACATCATCAAGTCGCTCGTCGCGGACGCCCTCGGGCTTCATCTCGACCTCTTCCAGCGGATCTCCGTCGAACCGTGTTCCGTCACCGCGATCCGTTACACCAGGCTGCGCCCCTTCCTCGTACGCCTCGGCGACACCGGCGACCTGGCCTCCCTCGCACCGCGCGAGGAGCCGCCGACCGGGGACGCGACCGTCGGGGGCGGTGCGGGCGCACCGTGATCGTCGGCCGCAGTAGGGTGAAGCGGTTCGTGTAGGCGCGCCTACCCGTACGGACGAGCCTCATCCGTCCCCCCGACCCACGACGACCCTCGATTCCCATGGAGATCAGGACGTGTCCCGTCAGGTGTTCCTCTACGACCCCCCGGACCGCTTCGTGGCCGGTACGGTCGGACTGCCCGGGCGCCGTACTTTCTTCCTCCAGGCCACCGCCGGTACCCGGGTGACCAGCGTGGCCCTGGAGAAGACCCAGGTCGCCGCACTCGCCGAGCGCATGGACGAGCTGCTGGACGAGGTCGTCCGGCGCAGCGGCGGCAGCGCCGCGGTACCCGCCGTGTCGCCCGCCGACAACCCCGACACGGCGCCCCTCGACACCCCGATCGAGGAGGAGTTCCGGGTCGGCACCATGGCCCTCGCCTGGGACGGCGAGGAACAGCGCATGATCGTCGAGGCGCAGGCCCTCGTGGAACTCGAGGCGGACTCCGAGGAGGACCTCGCGGAGGCCGAGGAGAAACTCCTGCAGGACGAGGAGAACGGACCGCCGATGCTGCGGGTCCGGCTCAGCGGCTCCCAGGCCAGGGCGTTCGCCAAGCGCGCCCTCGACGTCGTCAACGCCGGCCGTCCGCCGTGCCCGCTGTGCAGCCTGCCGCTCGACCCGGAAGGACATGTATGTCCGCGCCAGAACGGATACCGCCGGGGGGCGTGACGACCACCGACCCCGCCACCGCCGCACTCCTCGCGCACGGTGAGCTCACCGTCCGCGGACGCATCCGTGAGGCCTCGAACGCGGCGCTGTACTGCACCGTCGCCCACGAGGGCCGGGAGGCCGCCTGCGTCTACAAGCCCGTCGCCGGCGAGCGGCCCCTGTGGGACTTCCCCGACGGCACCCTCGCCGGGCGGGAGGTGGCCGCCTACGAGGTCTCCGAGGCCACCGGCTGGGGCCTGGTGCCGCCGACCGTGCTGCGGGAGGGACCGTACGGCGAGGGCATGTGCCAGCTGTGGATCGAGACGGCCCCAGAAGCCGAGCTGCTCGCCCTCGTCGAGGCGCAGGAGCCCGGGCCCGGCTGGAAGGCCGTCGGGTTCGCCGAGGTCGGAGAGGGCCGCACCGCGCTCCTGGTGCACGCCGACGACGAACGGCTCAGGCGGCTCGCCGTCCTCGACGCGGTGATCAACAACGCCGACCGCAAGGGCGGCCATCTGCTGCCCACCGCCGACGGCCGGCTCTACGGCATCGACCACGGCGTCACCTTCAACGCCGAGAACAAGCTGCGCACCCTCCTGTGGGGCTGGGCGGGGGAGCCGCTGACGGGCGAGGCCGTGGACGTGCTCAAGGGCCTCAAGGGCGCCCTGGAGCCGGACGGGCAGCTGGCGGCCGTCCTGAGCGCACTGATCACCCCCGCCGAACTCGACGCCACGCGCGCGCGTACCGAGGCGCTGCTCGCGTCGGGCACCCATCCCGAGCCGACGGGCGAGTGGCCGGCGATCCCCTGGCCTCCCGTGTAGCCGCACCCCGGGGCGTTCCGAGGATTCCCGCCGGAGGGCCGTGCAAGGCACGTCGGCCGGGATCGCACAAGAACGCCTTCCCGGCCATCCGGCCCGCTCCGGTTCGTACCCGCAAGTTCCGTCCGGTTAGGCTCATGACATGCATGCCTGGCCCGCTTCCGAGGTCCCCGCCCTGCCTGGTCAGGGCCGCGACCTGAGGATCCACGACACCGCGACCGGCGGCTTGGTCTCCCTCGCCCCCGGTCCCGTCGCCCGTATCTACGTCTGCGGCATCACGCCGTACGACGCGACCCACATGGGTCACGCGGCGACCTACAACGCGTTCGACCTCGTTCAGCGCGTGTGGCTCGACACCAAGCGGCAGGTTCACTACGTCCAGAACGTGACCGACGTCGACGACCCCCTGCTCGAGCGAGCCGAGCGCGACGGCGTCGACTGGGTCGCCCTGGCCGAGAAGGAGACGGCGCTCTTCCGCGAGGACATGACCGCCCTGCGGATGCTCCCGCCGCGCGACTACATAGGCGCCGTCGAGGCGATACCCGGAATCGTCCCGCTCGTCGAGCGACTGCGGGACGCGGGCGCCGCCTACGAACTCGAGGGCGACGTCTACTTCTCCGTCGAGTCCGACCCGCACTTCGGCGAGGTCTCGAACCTGGACGCGGCGGCCATGCGGCTGCTGTCCGCCGAGCGCGGCGGCGACCCGGACCGCCCGGGCAAGAAGAACCCGCTCGACCCGATGCTGTGGATGGCGGCCCGCGAGGGCGAGCCCAGCTGGGAGGGCGGCTCGCTCGGCCGGGGCCGTCCCGGCTGGCACATCGAGTGCGTGGCCATCGCTCTGGACCACCTCGGGATGGGCTTCGACGTGCAGGGAGGCGGCTCGGACCTCGCCTTCCCGCACCACGAGATGGGCGCCTCCCACGCCCAGGCGCTGACCGGCGAGTTCCCGATGGCCAAGGCGTACGTCCACGCCGGCATGGTCGCCCTCGACGGCGAGAAGATGTCGAAGTCCCGGGGCAACCTCGTCTTCGTCTCCCGGCTGCGGCAGGACGGCGTCGACCCCGCGGCGATCCGGCTCACCCTGCTCGCCCACCACTACCGCGCCGACTGGGAGTGGACCGACCAGGTCCTGGCGGACGCGCAGGCCCGGCTCGCCCGCTGGCGCGCCGCCGTCTCCCGGCCCGACGGGCCGCCCGCCGAGGCGCTGGTCGAGGAGATCCGGGCAGCCCTCGCGAACGACCTCGACGCACCCGCCGCGCTGGCCGCCGTCGACCGCTGGGCCGCGCTCCAGCAGGAGGGGGGCGGCACCGACATCGGCGCCCCCGGAGTCGTGTCCCGTACGGTGGACGCCCTGCTGGGCGTGGCGCTCTGACCGTACGGAAGCCGCCGTCACCTGCGGGAACGGCGACAGGGGCGGTGCGCACCGGCGCACCGCCCCTGTCATCGCCGTACCTCGGCCTCGGCCGGCCCCACAGCTCTCGCTGTTCCGCCGGTTTCAGTCCTCCGACGAATCCCCGTCGTCGGAGGCCTCCTCGCTCGGCCTGTCGCCGGCGGCCTCCTCGCTCGGCTTCGGGGGCCACGGGGGACGGGTCCGCTCCCCGGGGTCGGGCGGGCCGCCGCCGTCCCGCCGCCGCAGATAGCGCTCGAACTCGCGGGCGATCGCCTCGCCCGACGCCTCCGGCAGCTCAGCGGTGTCCCGGGCCTCCTCCAGCGTCTGGACGTACTCGGCGACCTCGGTGTCCTCGGCGGCCAGCTGGTCCACGCCCACCTGCCAGGCGCGCGCGTCCTCCGGCAGCTCGCCCAGGGGGATGCGGACGTCGATCAGGTCCTCCAGGCGGTTGAGGAGGGCCAGCGTCGCCTTCGGGTTCGGCGGCTGCGAGACGTAGTGCGGCACGGCCGCCCAGAGGCTCACCGCGGGCACGCCCGCATGTGTGCACGCCTCCTGGAGGACGCCCACGATGCCCGTGGGGCCCTCGTACTTGGTCTCCTCCAGATCCATCCGCTGCGCCAGGTCCGCGTCGGACGTCGTCCCGCTGATCGGCACCGGACGGGTATGCGGGGTGTCGCCGAGCAGGGCGCCCAGGATGACCACCAGCTCCACGCCCAACTCGTGGGCGAAGCCGAGCAGTTCGTTGCAGAAAGAGCGCCAGCGCATCGACGGCTCGATGCCCCGTACCAGTACCAGGTCGCGGGGCTTGTCACCGCCGACCCGGACCACGGACAGTCTCGTCGTCGGCCAGGTGATCTTGCGCACGCCTGCGTCCAGCCACACCGTCGGACGGTTCACCTGGAAGTCGTAGTAGTCCTCGGCGTCCAGCGCCGCGAACACCTCGCCCTTCCACTCCCGCTCCAGATGCGCGACCGCGGTGGAGGCGGCGTCGCCGGCGTCGTTCCAGCCCTCGAACGCGGCCACCATGACCGGGTCGATCAGCTCGGGAACCCCCTCGAGCTCGATCACCCAGCGCCTCCTTCCGACGTGCCCTCGCTTGACCACCCAACCTTACGGCGTTCTGCGGGGGCGCCCGCAGCCCCCTTGCACGGGGGAGTGAACGGATCACTGCCCCGTTCGCCACCCCTGAACACCCCGGAGCCCGCACCGGGCGGCCGCGCCGGCGCGAGAGGCTCTCGGGAGGCCCGATATCCGGGGGGACCAGGGGGATGGACGCGATCGGCGCGATCGGCGGGATCGGCCGCGACGAACGGGCGTCTGCTGCGGGATCCGAGCGCCCCGCGAACCCGTGACGGCGTCCCGGCCGGACTCACAGCGTGGACCGCAGCCACTGCTCCACACTCGCGATGTGGACGGTCGCCCACGATCTGGCCGCCTCCGCGTCCCGGTCGCGCAGGGCCGCGAGGATCGCCCGGTGCTCCCGCAGGGTGCCGGTGACGGCGTCCTCCTGGGTCAGCCCCCGCCAGATCCGGGCCCGGGTGGTGGGTCCGGACAGCCCGTCGAGAAGCGAGCAGAGCACCGAGTTGCCCGCGCTCTGCACGATGCCGCGGTGGAACTCCAGGTCGCCCGCGACGAGTTCCTCCACCGAGGGCTCCGCGCCGAGTTTGTCCAACTGGGCGTCCAGGGCGTCCAGTTGCTGCTCGCTGATGCGCAGGGCGGCCATCGCCGTCGCGGCGGGCTCAAGTATCCGGCGCACCGCCAGGAACTCCAGGACCGTGTCGTCGCGGTGGAAGTCGACGACGAAACTCAGCGCCTCCAGCAGCAGTTGCGGGTCGAGGCTGGTGACATAGGTGCCGTCGCCCTGCCGCACGTCCAGGATCCGGATCAGCGACAGCGCGCGCACCGCCTCCCGCAGGGAATTGCGGGACAGCCCGAGGTCGGCGGCCAGCTCGCTCTCCTTGGGGAGCCGGTCGCCGGGGCGCAGCGCACCCGAGACGATCATGCCCTTGATCTTCTCGATCGCCTCGTCGGTGACTGCCATGACCGGCCTCGCTCTCGTCCGTCGTCCAGACATCGGATGTATCGTCGCCATTATGAGGCCAGACCGGGGGACTGCCTCCACACCTGCGAAAGGGGCAGCTCCATAGGGGTGGAGCCGCCCCTTCCCTGTTCCGGCCCCGGTACGGAGAGGGCCGTCCCCCGACGCCGGCCCCGGTCAGGGCGGCGGGCCGGCGGAGGGTCGGTGTGCCGTCGGGCAGGTCACTTCTTGTCGAGCAGATCCTGCACCCTGGCGCGGACGTCGTCCGTGGCGAGACCGCGGATCGTCAGCGTCGTACGGCGGCGCAGCACGTCGTCCGGCGTCTCGGCCCACTCGTTGTCGCGGGCGTAGACGACCTGCGCCCAGATCTCCGGGGCGTCCGGGTGGACGCGCGCGCCCAGCTCGGGGTTGTCGTTGGCCAGCCGCGCGATGTCGAAGGCCAGCGAGCCGTAGTGGGTGGCCAGGTGCTTCGCCGTGTCGGCGGCCATGCGCGGGCCGGGCGCCGGGTTGTCGACCAGCAGCCGGTGGGCGACCGCACGCGGGTTGGCGACGCCGGGCAGCGGCAGCTTCTTCGGCAGCGAGGAGATCGGTTCGAAGTCGTCGCCCAGCGGGTGGCCCGGCAGCGCCTCCAGCTTCTGCATGACCGTACGGCCGATGTGCCGGAACGTCGTCCACTTGCCGCCGGCGACGGACAGCATGCCGCCCCTGCCCTCGGTGACGACGGTCTCGCGCTTGGCCTTCGCGGTGTCGCCGGGGCCGCCCGGCAGCACCCGCAGACCGGCGAAGGCGTACGTGATCAGATCACGGTCGAGCTGCTGGTCGCGGATGGAGAACGCGGCCTCGTCGAGTATCTGGGCGGTGTCCTTCTCGGTGACCGAGACGTCCGCCGGGTCGCCCTCGAACTCCTCGTCGGTGGTGCCGAGCAGCAGCATGTCCTCCCAGGGGAGGGCGAAGGTGATGCGGTACTTGTCGATCGGAGTGGCGAGCGCGGCCCGCCAGGGCGCGGTGCGCTTCAGCACCAGGTGCGCGCCCTTGGACAGGCGGATGGACGGCGCCGCGTTCGGGTCCTCCATCTTGCGCAGGTGGTCGACCCACGGTCCGGTCGCGTTGAGCACCAGCCGGGCGTTGACGCCGAACTCGTCGCCGGAGAGACGGTCGCGCAGGTCCGCGCCGGTGACCCGGCCCCTGGTGAAGCGCAGGCCGGACACCTCGGCGTGGTTGAGGACGACCGCCCCCGCCTCGACGGCCGCGCGGACCGTCATCAGCGCCATGCGCGCGTCGTTCATCTGGTCGTCGCCGTACACGGCCACGGCCTTGAGGTTGTCGGTGCGCAGCTCGGGAACGTCCTGCGCGGCCTTGGCCGGGGACAGGAGGTGACCGACGCCGTCGCCGAACGCCGACAGCGCGGAGTAGGCGAAGACGCCCGCCCCGAGCTTCGCCGCGCCGTGCGGCCCGCCCTTGTACACGGGGAGGTAGAACGTGAGCGGGTTCGCCAGGTGGGGGGCCACCTGGCGGGATACCGCACGGCGCTCGAAGTGGTTCTCCGCCACGAGCTTCACCGCGCCGGTCTGCAGGTAGCGCAGACCGCCGTGGAGCAGCTTGGAGGAGGCGGAGGAGGTGGCGCCGGCGAAGTCGCCGGCGTCGACCAGGGCCACCCTGAGGCCGGACTGCGCGGCGTGCCAGGCGGTGGAGATGCCCAGGATGCCGCCGCCGATGACGAGGAGGTCGTACGACGCCTTGGAGAGCTGCTCCCGGGTCTCGGCGCGGCTCGGGTTGGAGCCGGACGCCGGGCGCGTCCCCAGGGCAGGCACGGACTGCAGGGTGGACTGACTGGTCATGTGGGGTTCTTACTCCTCGTCCTCGAGCCAGCCCATGGTCCGCTCGACGGCCTTGAGCCAGCTCTTGTACTCACGGTCGCGGGTCTCCGCGTCCATGCGGGGGGTCCACTCGGCGGCCCGTCGCCAGTTGGCGCGCAGGTCGTCGGTGTTGGTCCAGAAGCCGACGGCGAGGCCGGCGGCGTAGGCGGCGCCGAGGCAGGTCGTCTCGGCGACCATCGGGCGCACCACGGGCGCGTCCAGGAAGTCCGAGAGGGTCTGCATCAGCAGGTTGTTGGAGGTCATGCCGCCGTCGACCTTGAGGGCCGCGAGCTCGACGCCTGAGTCCTTCGTCATGGCGTCGGTGATCTCGCGGGTCTGCCAGGCCGTGGCCTCCAGGACGGCGCGCGCGAGGTGCGCCTTGGTGACGTACCGGGTGAGGCCGGCGATCACACCGCGGGCGTCGGAGCGCCAGTACGGGGCGAACAGTCCGGAGAAGGCCGGCACGAAGTAGGCGCCGCCGTTGTCCTCGACGGAGAGCGCGAGCGTCTCGATCTCGGCGGCGGTGGAGATCAGGCCCATCTGGTCGCGCATCCACTGCACCAGCGAACCGGTGACGGCGATCGAGCCCTCGAGGGCGTAGACCGGCTTCTGGTCGCCGATGCGGTAGCCGACGGTGGTCAGCAGGCCGGAGTACGAGTTGATGATCTTCTCGCCGGTGTTCAGCAGCATGAACGTGCCGGTGCCGTACGTGGACTTGGCCTCGCCCTCCGCGAAGCAGGTCTGGCCGAACAGGGCCGCCTGCTGGTCGCCGAGCGCGGAGGCGACCGGGATGCCGCCGAGCAGGTCGCCGAGCCGGCCGCCGGTGACCTCGCCGTAGACCTCGGCGGAGGAGCGGATCTCCGGCAGCATCGCCAGCGGGACGCCGATGGACTCGGCGATCTTCTCGTCCCACTCCAGGGTGTGCAGGTTCATCAGCATGGTGCGGGAGGCGTTGGTGACGTCGGTGTAGTGCTTGCCGCCGTCGACGCCACCGGTGAGGTTCCAGATGACCCAGGTGTCCATGGTGCCGAAGAGGATGTCGCCCGCCTCGGCGCGCTCGCGCAGGCCCTCGACGTTGTCGAGCAGCCAGCGGGCCTTGGGGCCGGCGAAGTAGGAGGCCAGCGGGAGGCCGGTCTCCCGGCGGAAGCGGTCCTGGCCGACGTTGCGGCCGAGCTCGCGGCAGAGGGCGTCGGTGCGGGTGTCCTGCCAGACGATGGCGTTGTGGACGGGCTGACCGGTGTTCTTGTCCCACAGCAGCGTGGTCTCACGCTGGTTGGTGATGCCGATGGCCTTGATGTCGTCCCGGGTGATGCCGGCCTTCTCGATGGCTCCGGCGACGACTTCCTGGACGTTGGTCCAGATCTCGTTGGCGTCGTGCTCGACCCAGCCCGGCTTCGGGAAGATCTGCTCGTGCTCCTTCTGGTCGACGGAGACGATACGGCCGTCCCGGTCGAAGACGATGCAGCGCGAGGAGGTGGTGCCCTGGTCGATGGCGGCGATGAACGGGCCGGCGGTGTGCGCGTCGGTCACTGAGTGCTCCTGGGGTTTCCGTGGATAAGAGGCTGTCTGTACGGCGCTGCCGAGTACGCGGTGCAGCTGGTGCTCTTAAGCAAAGGCGACGTTGTAGAGGCCTGCAGCGATCGCGCCGCCGATCAGCGGACCGACCACCGGGATCCAGGCGTAGCTCCAGTCGGAGCCGCCCTTGTTGGGCAGGGGCAGGAGGGCGTGCACGATGCGCGGACCGAGGTCGCGGGCCGGGTTGATCGCGTAGCCGGTCGGGCCGCCGAGGGAGAGGCCGATCGACACCACGACGAGCGCGGTGATCAGCGCGCCGAGGTTGCCGAGGCCGTTGCCCTTGTCGTTCAGGCCCTGGGTGAGGACGGCGAGGACCAGCACCACGGTGCCGATGATCTCCGTGGCCAGGTTCTGCCAGACGACCCGGACCTCGGGGCCGGTGGAGAAGACGCCCAGGACCGGGCCGGCGCCCTGCTCCTGTGCCTCGACGGCCTTGACCTTCGTCGACTGCGCGCCCGGACCGCCGACGATCTCCTTGTCGGTGAGGTGCGCGTGGAACTGGCCGTAGTAGGCGACCCAGACCAGGGTGGCGCCGATGGCGGCGCCGAGCAGCTGCCCGGCCCAGTAGACCGGAACGTTGCTCCAGTCGTCGTCCTTGATCGCGAGTGCGAGGGTGACCGCCGGGTTGAGGTGGGCGCCGGAGAGCGGCGCCGAGGTGTAGACAGCCGTCAGAACGGCGAAACCCCACCCGAAGGTGATGGCGAGCCAGCCGGCGTTGCGGGCCTTGGAGGCCTTCAGCGTCACGGCGGCGCAGACGCCGCCGCCGAGCAGGATGAGTATGGCGGTACCGATGGTCTCGCCGATGAAGATGTCGGAGCTGGACACCCGCGACTCCTTTGTCCTTCGTCCAGGGAAGCCGAACCCCGGGTCCCGCCGGGGGTTCGAGCGCCCTCGGGGATGAGAGCGATGCCGGCCTTTGGCGTTGTCACACTCTAGCGCGTATTGCCGTTAGGTGTTCGACAATGTCGACCGATGGACGGGAGTCTTGCCCGGCGGTTACGTGTGCGTCAAGAGTGCCGTTATCGAAAACGCGATCGTTATTGATCGCTGTGAGTTATCGATCTTCGCGTGGGTGCGCACATACTCGCCCCCGATGTCTGCTTCGGGCAGCTATTGCAGGGTATGGCGAAGGCCGGAACGTCATCGGACGTCCCGGCCAGGTCTCACGCACTTCTCAGGAGCGGCGGCCGCCCCGCGGCTCAGAAACGCCCGCCGCCGAGGTCCCTGGAGACCGCGCGGGCGCAGTCGCGCACCGCGGCGATCAGCTCCGGCCGCAGCTCGCCGTCCCGGCCCAGCCGCTCCACGGCGCCGGTGACGCCGACCGCGCCGACGGGCATGCGCCGCCGGTCGTGGATGGGCGCGGCGATGGAGGCGACGCCCTCCCAGGTCTCCTCGACGTCCGCCGCGTACCCGCGCGCGCGGGTCATGTCGAGGATGTGCTCGAACGCTTCCGCGTCGCACACCGTGCGGTCCGTGTAGGCCTTGCGCTCGGCCTCCAGGGCCTCGCTGTGCGCGACCGGGTCGTAGGCCGACAGCACCTTGCCGAGGGCTGTGGAGTGCAGCGGCTGCATGGCCCCGATCTCCAGCACCTGCCGGCTGTCGTCCGGCCGGAAGACGTGGTGCACGATCAGCACGCCCTGCTGGTGCAGCACCCCCAGGTGCACGCTCTCGCCGCTGGACCGGGCGAGGTCGTCCGTCCAGACCAGGGCACGCGCGCGTAGCTCGTGCACGTCCAGGTAGGTGGTGCCCAGGCGCAGCAGCTCGGCGCCCAGCTGATAGCGCCCGGAGGCGTCGTCCTGCTCGACGAAGCCCTCCTGCTGGAGGGTGCGCAGGATGCCGTGGGCGGTGCCCTTGGCCAGGCCCGTGGACGAGGCGATGTCCGACAGGCCCAGTCGCCGCTCGCCGCCCGCGAGCAGCCGCAGCATCGCGGCCGCACGTTCGACCGACTGGATGTTCCGCGCCATCGCCCTCCCGCCTCCGTCCCCATCGGACCGCCTGCAGGCGGCATCTGCTGCCGCCGTTCGGCAATGTCGAACACTACCGGTCCATGCCGACCTCCCGCCAATGGTCGGTCGACACGTGTTCCGCCACGCGTCCCCCGGAAGCAGCAAGGCCGTCGCACGGCCGTGGCACCCGCCGCACCCGCCGTGGCCGGGCCCCGCCCCGCCGCCACACCCGTCCGCCCCGTGGACGCCCCTGACCATAAGGCCTCCGTCCCGGCTACCCTGACGGCGTGCGCGCTCCTCGGGAAGCCCCTGCTCCACGCATCCCGAGGTGACGTAAAGCCGACAGCCGTCGCATCTGAGGGAGCCCTTACATGGCCTCTGTGCCGCCGACCCCTTCCGCCGACAGCCGGACCCGTGTGTCCGCGCTCCGAGAGGCCCTGGCCACCCGAGTGGTGGTGGCCGACGGAGCCATGGGCACCATGCTCCAGGCCCAGGAGCCCACCCTCGAGGACTTCCAGGACCTCGAGGGCTGCAACGAGGTCCTCAACATCACCCGGCCCGACATCGTGCGCTCCGTGCACGAGGAGTACTTCGCCGTCGGCGTGGACTGCGTCGAGACCAACACCTTCGGCGCGAACCACTCCGCCATGGCCGAGTACGACATCGCCGACCGGGTGCACGAACTGTCCGAGGCCGGCGCCCGCATCGCCCGCGAGACCGCCGACGACTTCACCGCCCGCGACGGACGCACCCGCTGGGTCCTCGGCTCGATCGGCCCCGGCACCAAGCTGCCCACCCTCGGCCACATCGGCTACGGCACCCTGCGCGACGGCTTCCAGGCCAACGCCGAGGGCCTTCTCGCCGGCGGCGCCGACGCGCTGATCGTGGAGACCACCCAGGACCTGCTCCAGACCAAGTCGTCGATCCTGGGCGCCAAGCGCGCAATGGAGGCGACCGGCGTCGAGGTGCCCCTGCTGGTGTCCATGGCGTTCGAGACGACCGGCACCATGCTGCTCGGCTCCGAGATCGGCGCCGCGCTCACCGCGCTGGAGCCGCTCGGCATCGACCTGATCGGTCTGAACTGCTCCACCGGCCCCGCCGAGATGAGCGAGCACCTGCGCTACCTGGCCCGGCACTCCCGCACCCCGCTGCTGTGCATGCCGAACGCCGGACTGCCGATCCTCACCAAGGACGGCGCCCACTTCCCGCTGGACGCCGAAGGCCTGGCCGACGCCCAGGAGAACTTCGTCCGCGACTACGGGCTGAACCTCATCGGCGGCTGCTGCGGAACCACCCCCGAGCACCTGCGCCAGGTCGTCGAACGCGTCCGCGGCCTCGAGCCCGCCGAGCGCAGCCCCCGCCCCGAGCCCGGCGCCGCCTCCCTCTACCAGAGCGTGCCCTTCCGCCAGGACACCGCCTACCTGGCGATCGGCGAACGCACCAACGCCAACGGATCGAAGAAGTTCCGCGAGGCCATGCTGGCCGGCCGCTGGGACGACTGCGTGGAGATGGCCCGCGAGCAGATCCGTGAGGGCGCGCACCTGCTGGACCTGTGCGTGGACTACGTCGGCCGCGACGGCGTCGCCGACATGGAGGAACTCGCCGGCCGCTTCGCCACCGCCTCGACCCTGCCGATCGTCCTGGACTCCACCGAGGTCGAGGTCATCCGGGCCGGCCTGGAGAAGCTCGGCGGCCGCGCCGTGATCAACTCGGTGAACTACGAGGACGGCGACGGCCCCGAGTCCCGTTTCGCGAAGGTCACCAAGCTGGCCCAGGAGCACGGCGCGGCACTGATCGCGCTGACGATCGACGAGGTGGGCCAGGCCCGCACCCCCGAGAAGAAGGTCGAGATCGCCGAACGGCTCATCGCCGACCTGACCGGCAACTGGGGCATCCTCGAGTCGGACATCCTCATCGACACCCTGACCTTCACCATCTGCACCGGCCAGGAGGAGTCCCGCGGCGACGGCGTCGCCACCATCGAGGCGATCCGCGAGCTCAAGCGCCGTCACCCCGACGTGCAGACCACCCTCGGCCTGTCGAACATCTCCTTCGGCCTCAACCCGGCCGCCCGCATCCTGCTGAACTCCGTCTTCCTCGACGAGTGCGTCAAGGCCGGCCTGGACTCCGCGATCGTCCACGCCTCGAAGATCCTGCCCATCGCCCGCTTCAGCGAGGAGGAGGTGCAGACCGCCCTCGACCTGATCCACGACCGGCGGGCCGAGGGCTACGACCCCCTCCAAAAGCTCATGCAGCTCTTCGAGGGAGCCACCGCCAAGTCACTCAAGGCCGGCCGGGCCGAGGAACTGGCCGCACTCCCCCTGGAGGAGCGCCTCAAGCGGCGCATCATCGACGGCGAGCGCAACGGCCTCGAGGCCGACCTCGACGAGGCGCTGCAGAGCCGGCCCGCCCTCGACATCGTCAACGAGACCCTCCTGGACGGCATGAAGGTCGTCGGCGAGCTGTTCGGCTCCGGCCAGATGCAGCTGCCGTTCGTCCTGCAGTCCGCCGAGGTCATGAAGGCGGCCGTGGCCCATCTCGAGCCGCACATGGAGAAGTCCGACGACGACGGCAAGGGCACCATCGTGCTCGCCACGGTCCGCGGCGACGTCCACGACATCGGCAAGAACCTCGTCGACATCATCCTGTCCAACAACGGCTACAACGTCGTCAACCTCGGCATCAAGCAGCCGGTCTCCGCGATCCTGGACGCCGCCGCCGAGCACCGTGCGGACGTCATCGGCATGTCCGGCCTGCTGGTGAAGTCAACGGTGATCATGAAGGAGAACCTCGAGGAGCTCAACCAGCGCGGACTCGCGGCGGACTACCCGGTCATCCTCGGCGGCGCGGCACTGACCCGGGCCTACGTCGAGCAGGACCTGCACGAGATCTACGGGGGCGAGGTCCGCTACGCCCGCGACGCCTTCGAGGGCCTGCGCCTGATGGACGCCCTGATCGGCGTCAAGCGGGGCGTGCCCGGCGCGAAGCTGCCCGAACTCCGGCAGCGCCGGGTGCGCGCGAGCGCCGCTCCCGCCGAGGTCGAGGAGCGCCCCGAGGAGGGCCACGTCCGCTCCGACGTCGCCACCGACAACCCCGTGCCGAAGCCGCCCTTCGAGGGCACCCGCGTCATCAAGGGCATCCAGCTCAAGGAGTACGCCTCCTGGCTCGACGAGGGCGCCCTCTTCAAGGGCCAGTGGGGCCTCAAGCAGGCCCGCACCGGCGACGGACCGACCTACGAGGAACTCGTCGAGAGCGAGGGCCGGCCCAGGCTGCGCGGCCTGCTGGACAAGCTGCAGACCGACAACCTCCTCGAGGCCGCCGTGGTCTACGGCTACTTCCCCTGCGTCTCCAAGGACGACGACCTGATCATCCTGGACGAACGGGGCAACGAGCGGACCCGCTTCACCTTCCCCCGTCAGCGCCGCGGCCGCAGGCTGTGCCTGGCCGACTTCTTCCGCCCGGAGGAGTCGGGGGAGACCGACGTGGTCGGCCTGCAGGTCGTCACCGTCGGCTCGCGCATCGGCGAGGAGACGGCCAAGCTCTTCGCGTCGAACTCCTACCGCGACTACCTCGAGCTGCACGGCCTGTCCGTGCAGCTCGCCGAGGCCCTCGCCGAGTACTGGCACGCGCGCGTGCGCTCGGAACTCGGCTTCGCCGGCGAGGACCCGGCCGACGTCGAGGACATGTTCGCCCTGAAGTACCGCGGCGCCCGCTTCTCCCTCGGCTACGGCGCCTGCCCCGACCTGGAGGACCGCGCCAAGATCGCCGAGCTGCTCCAGCCCGAGCGGATCGGCGTCCACCTGTCCGAGGAGTTCCAGCTCCATCCCGAGCAGTCCACGGACGCCATCGTGATCCACCACCCCGAGGCGAAGTACTTCAACGCACGGTGACACGAGCGTGCCGTCCGGCACACTGATCCGATAAGTCGTACGCTGGTCGGTCCACTGCAGGCCGGTTCCCCACAGCGGGAACCGGCCTGCTCGTCCCTCAAGGAGGTACGCGGATGACCAGTACGGTTCCCGCGCCAGTAACCCGCACGGCCGAGGGCTCCGCCCTGCAGGCCGTGCTCCTCGACATGGACGGCACCCTGGTGGACACCGAGGGTTTCTGGTGGGACGTCGAGGTCGAGGTCTTCGGCGCGCTCGGACACACTCTCGACGACTCCTGGCGGCACGTCGTGGTCGGCGGCCCGATGAGCCGCAGCGCCGGGTTCCTGATCGAGGCGACCGGGGCCGACGTCACCGTCGGAGAACTCACCGTCCTGCTCAACGAAGGATTCGAGGACCGCATCAGCCGCGCACTGCCCCTGATGCCGGGTGCGGCCCGGCTGCTCGCCGAGCTGACCGAGCACGAGGTGCCCACGGCCCTGGTCTCCGCCTCCCACCGGCGCATCATCGACCGCGTCATCGCCTCGCTCGGCGTCGAGCACTTCCGCCTCAGCGTCGCCGGCGACGAGGTCGCCCACACCAAGCCGCATCCCGACCCCTACCTGCTCGCCGCCGCCGGACTCGGCGTGGACCCCACGAGATGCGCGGTCGTCGAGGACACCGCGACGGGCGTCGCCTCGGCGGAGGCCGCGGGCTGCCTGGTGGTCGCGGTGCCCTCGGTGGCGCCCATCACCCCCGCGTCCCGACGTACCGTCGTCTCCTCGCTCGAACAGGTCGACCTGTCTTTTCTGCGCGGCCTCATGCCGATCGACTGATCACCGCGACGACCATTCGTGATCGCCCGATGACGGAAATGCAGCGGCCTTCACCCAGCGTGCACCGCCGATAACCAGGAATTCGGCGGAGGCGCCGCACGCGGAATTCCGATCTTCACCGGCCGCTGCGGGACGGCCGAATTCCACCCGCTCCCGAACCCCCTCCGGCTGTGACGTTCCCCACCCGACCGGGGCTCGACACATGACTCTCCGTATGCATTTCGGCCCCGCCGGGGGCGTTCGCGGGTGCCCTTGTGTCCCGATTGGTAAGCGGCTGTACGAATCCTTCCGCGGACGGCTGTTCAGTGCGTCCACAGCCGGTCTCGCTGCGTGATGGGCTTTCAACTCCGGTGGCTGCGAACCCTCCTGCCGACGCGGACTAATCTCGTCGCGAGAACATCGCCTACCCCCGTGATCCGCAGCGCCACCCCTGCATGCCGGATACACGGACCGACAGCTCTGGAGAAACTCGAGCATGAACCGCAAGACTTTGGTGCTGCCGGCCGTGGTCGGTCTGCTCGCGCCCGTGCTCGCCGCCTGCGGAGGGTCCGACAGCGGCAGCGGCGGCGGCGACGCCATCGTCGTGGGCACCACCGACCGGTTCACCGCCACCAAGGACGCCCCGGCCCCGCTCGACCCGGCGTACTCCTACGACGTCGGCACCTGGAACATCCTGCGCCAGACCGTGCAGACCCTGATGATCCAGCCCAAGGGCGAGGGCGAGCCCGTCCCGGAGGCGGCCGAGAGCTGCGGCTTCACCGACACCGGCAACGAGCGCTACGCCTGCAAACTGCGCAGCGGCCTGCAGTTCGCCGACGGCGACGACGTCACGGCGAAGGACGTCAAGTTCTCCATCGACCGCGCCCGCGCCATCAAGGCCGACTCCGGTGTGTTCGCTCTCCTGTCGACCATCGACACCATCGAAACGCAGGGCGACAACGAAGTCATCTTCCATCTCAAGACCGCCGACGCCACCTTCCCCTTCAAGCTGTCGACCCCGGTCGCCGGCATCGTCAACCCCGACGACTACGACAAGGGCAAGCTGCGCGAAGGTTTCGCGGTCGATGGATCGGGCCCCTACATCCTCAGGGCCGACACCGACGGCGACGAGATGACCAAGGCCGTGTTCACCCGGAACCCCCACTACAAGGGGACGCTGAAGGTGAACAACGACGAGGTCGACATGGTGTCCTACAAGGACGCCGACGCCATGGGCACCGCCCTCGAAAAGGGCGACATCGACCTCATGACCCGCACCATGTCGCCGGAGCAGATCAAGAAGCTCTCCGAGGCGTCCGCCGGCGGAGACATCGACCTGGTCGAACTGAACGGCCTCGAGATCCGCTACCTCGCGTTCGACACCACGGACCCGGCAGTGAAGTCCAAGGCCGTCCGCCAGGCCATGGCCCAGATCATCAACCGCAACGAGCTCGTGTCCAAGGTGTACGGCTCCCAGGCCGAACCCCTCTACTCGCTCGTCCCGGCCAGCCTCACCGGTCACTCCAACTCGTTCGTCAACACCTACGGCGAGCCCAACGTCGGCAAGGCCAAGGCCCTGTTGGCCGACGCGGACATCACCAAGCCGGTGAAGCTGACGCTGAACTACACGACCGACCACTACGGTCCGGCCACCAAGCAGGAGTTCGAGGTGCTGCAGAAGCAGCTCAACGACAGCGGCCTGTTCGACGTCACCATCAAGGGCACCGCCTGGGACGCCTTCGTGCCGGCCGAGCGCAAGGGCGAGTACGCCGTCTACGGCATGGGCTGGTTCCCCGACTTCCCCGACGCCGACAACTTCGTCGCCCCGTTCCTCGACAAGGACAACTTCCTCAAGTCGCCCTACAGCAACGGCGACATCATCGACACCCTGATCCCGTCCTCCCGTCGCGAGGCCGACCGCCAGAGCGCCACGAAGAGCCTGACGGAGATCCAGGACATCGTCGCCAAGGACGTCCCGATCCTTCCGCTGTGGCAGGGCAAGCAGTACGTCGCCGCCAACAACGACGTCACGGGCACGGCGTACGCGCTCAACTCCTCCGCGACACTGCAGCTGTGGGAGCTCGGCCGCGGCGCGAGCGGCTGACGAGCTTCCTGCTCCCTCTCGCTGCTCCCTCTCCCTGCTCCCTGCCCGGGGCCCGGACCGCGGCCTCGGTGTGACGAGAACACGACGACAAGGCACTACGTGAACCTGCGCAACCAGTGGCCGGTCCTGCCGATCATGGCGGGGCTGGCCTCCGGCCTGTTGACCGGCTGCGGCACCCAGGGCGGGGGAGCGGGCGGCGACGGCTCCGCGGTGGTCCTCGGCATGTCCGACGAGGTGCTGGCCACGGACCCCGCATCCGGCTACGACCCCGGCTCCTGGCTGCTGTTCAACAACGTCTTCCAGTCGCTGCTGAGCTTCCCCAAGGGCGGCACCGAGCCCGAGCCGGACGCCGCCCGCGAGTGCCGTTTCACCGACGCTCGGACCCAGGTCTACAGCTGCACGCTGAAGGACGACCTGAAGTTCAGCAACGGCGACGACCTCACGTCGGAGGACGTCAAGTTCTCCTTCGACCGCACGCTGAAGATCAACGACGACGCGGGCCCGGCGATCATGTTCTCCACGCTCGCCGCGGTTGAGGCGCCCGACGCCAAGACCGTCGTCTTCAAGCTCAAGGCCCCCGACGCCACCTTCCCCAGCAAGATCGCCTCGGGCGCCGGCTCCATCGTCGACCACCGGCAGTACGACGCCGACGGCCTGCGCGAGGACGGCGAAGCCGTCGGGTCCGGCCCCTACACGCTCGACTCCTTCGGCGACGACGAAGCCGTCTTCTCCGTCAACGAGCACTACCGGGGCACCGCCACCGAAGCGCAGAACACCGGTGTCACCCTCAAGTTCTTCGCCGGTGACCAGAAGGCCCTCAAGCAGGCCCTGCTCGACGGCGACGTCGACATCGCCTACCGGGGCCTGACCGCCGCCGACATCGCCGACATCCAGCAGAGCGCGGACGCCCGCGCCGAGGTCGTCGAGGGCAGCAGCGCGGAAGTCCAGCACCTCGTCTTCAACATGGACGACCCGGTCGCCGGAAAGCTCGGCGTCCGGCGGGCCATCGCCCACCTCATCGACCGCGAAGCCCTCATCAAGAACGTCTACCAGGGCACCGCCGACCCGCTCTACTCGATCATCCCGGCCGGTATCGCGGGCCACAACACCGCCTTCTTCGACCGCTACGGCGCCCGGCCCTCCCGGACCGAGGCCGCCGCCGCCCTCGCCGCGGACGGCATCACCGACAAGGTGCAGCTCACCCTCTGGTCGACCCCGTCGCGCTACGGCCCGGCCACCGACCAGGAACTCAAGGCGGTCGCGGCCCAGCTCAACGCCAGCGGCCTGTTCGACGCCGACGTCAAGTCCGTCGCCTTCGGCCAGTACGAGAAGGACATCGCCGCCGGCAAGTACGGCGTCTACGTCAAGGGCTGGGTGCCCGACTACCCCGACGCCGACAACTTCACCTCGCCCTTCTTCGGCGAGGGGAACGTGCTGAGCAACCACTACACCGACAAGACGATCACCGGGACGCTCATCCCGCGCACCGCCGCACAGAGCGACCGCAGCGCCACCGACGCCGACTACGGCCGACTGCAGAACATCGTCGCCGCACAGGTGCCGGTCCTGCCTGTCTGGCAGGCCAAGCAGTACGCCGTCGTCGGCGAGAACGTCTACGGCCTGGAGAACTGCCTGGACGCCTCCACCGTGTTCCGCTTCTGGGAACTCAGCAAGAGCTGAGCCCCGGACCGCCCCGCCCGACGGGCCGGCGGACGACAGCGAAGGGCGCCCCCTGCCGGACAGGGCAGTTTCTAGCGGTCGTTGCAACACGTGGTCGGTGTGTCTAGGCCGCGAGCAGTTTAGACAGGCGCTCGGCTGGGGTTTCCCAGCCGAGCGTTTTG